>NZ_JCBAMT010000005.1:0-137338 GCF_059760445.1 Achromobacter sp. D7-1
CTATAAGCCTCAGGCCAAGCCTCAGGCCAAGCCGCAAGCAAAGCGTCCGGCACGCAAGCGGCCGGACGCCACAGGGTCAGGCATTCGGGAAAACCGGCTCGCCCAAGTTCAGCATCAAGCGATTCGCCCAAGCAAAGATCGCATCCGAATGCAGCAGATCCAGGATCTCGCCTTCATTCAAGCCCGCATCCTTCAGGGCATGGATGCTGTCGGCGTTCACCGCGGCAGGCGCCTCGGTGATCTGGATCGAGAACTTGCCGATAGCCAGTTCCCGCGCCGTGGTGCCGGCGGTGGCGGGATCCTCGAACACCTGTGCAATGACCTCATTGCGCTTGGCCAGCTGCTCAAAGCGCTGGGCATGCACGGACGCGCAGTACACGCAGCCGTTGATGCGCGATACGTAGGTCGAACCCAGTTCGCGCTCCGCACGCGACAGTCCACCCGGCGCATACATGATGGCGTTGAACGCCGTGGAGCGCTGGCGCAGGATTTCCGGCTGATGCACCAGGAACAGGTAGTAGTCCGAGACCTTGGCCTTTGGGTGGCTTTCTTCCAGGACGGCGACTTGCTCGGGCGTGGCGGTTTCGACGTTGACGACGTCGAGCCAGGCCTTCCATTCCAGCGATTCGTTGGTGAAGCCGTGGGCCTTGATCACCGCGCCGGGCGCGGTGGCGGCGGTGTTGGCGGGGAAGGGCGCGGGCGGCTCGCTGGCGGCGCGCGCAGGGCCGGCTTCCAGGGCCTTCATGGCTTCCAGGCCGGCGACGAGGCGGACCTGGTAGGACAGGAAGGCGACAAGCTGGGACAGCGTGACCACGGCGGGCGTGGAGACGCCGGCGGCGGGTAGGGTCTTGAGCGCGGCTTCGTCGCCCTCGACGGGCTTCTCGATCAGCTTGCGCGTGAATTCCAGGATGGCGGCCAGGCGCGGGGTGGCGGCGTCGGACGGCTTACCGGATTCGGCGGCGGCGATGTCGGCCGGGGTGGCGCCGGCGTCGGTGAGGCGGGCGCGGTAGTGCGCGGCCAGCAGCGGCGACGGGGTGATGCGGGTGGCGTACAGCGCGACCAGCAGGCGCTCGGCCAGGGACAGGCCGGGCAGCGCGGGGTCGAACAGGGCGTCGTAGCTGCCTTGGGTGGCGGCGGCGACCTTCTCGCGGAAGTGGCGCACTTCGTAGGTCTTGGCGCCCGGGGCCAGGCCGATCAGGCGGTCGACGAGGTCGTCCGTGACGTTGTAGACGATGGGTTCAGCCATGCGGATCTCCTTGATGCTTTACTTGGCGGCGCGCGCTGCGACAGCGGCGTCCAGGAACTGCTTCACGCCTTCCCAGGATTCCTGGTCGGCGCGGGCGTTGTCCTTGGGGTTGCCGCCGCTGGTGCTGATCTTGCCGGACACGGGATGGGCGTAGACAAGCTGGGTGGTGGGCACGTAGGGGAACAGGATGGAGTGTCCGCCGTTCTCGTAGTCCAGCCACTCGACCGGGTAGGGGTGATTCACCTCGGCCAGCTTGTCCTGCACCATCTTGGAATAGATGCTGGACGGCCAGGAGCCGTCGTCGGTGCCGGACAGCAGCATGACGGGGCCCTGGATGTCTTCGACCTTGATGCGGGCGCGGGCCACGGCGTCGGGGTCTTGCAGGGCGGTGAGGATGGCTTTCTCGTGGCGGTGCGGCGAGGGGCCTTCGTCGAAGGGCGCCCAGGTCGCGGTGCGGTTGTTTTCCCAGACGTGGGGGATGGGCTTGCCGCCCAGCAGCCACGTGGGGCCTTCGCGGCCGATCTTGGGATCGCAGGCGTTCTGGCCGCTGTGGACCACGGCGCCGGGCACGTAGGCGACCACTGCCGAGACTTCCTCGGGGAAGGTGGCGCCCAGCAGCAACACCAGTTCGCCGCCGCGCGACTGGCCGCTGATGGCGACGAAGTCGTGCTTGGGGCTTACCTTCTTGCGCAGCCAGCGCAGGCCGGTCTGGAAGTATTCCAGCGGGGTGTTGGAGATGTAGTCCGACAGGCCCGGCGCCTTGAAGTAAGCCAGCGCGAAGGCGGCGTAGCCGCGGGACGCATACAGCGCCGCGCGCGGTTCGTTGATGCCGCCGCCGGAGCCGTTTAGGATCATGACGGCGGGGAACGGGCCGGGGCCAGGCGGCAGGTACAGGGTGCCGACCAGGCTTTCTTCGCGCACGTCCTGGCGGGTGACGCCGTCGGCCGCCAGGCGCTGGGTGAAGCTGGCCTGGGCCTGCGCGCCGGCGACGCGCGCCACCACGTCGGTGACCAGGGCATCGGTCACCGGGTGGTTGAAGTGTTCGCGGCTGGGCGAGTCCACGGGGGACTGCGACCAGATCAGGCCCATGGGCGCAACGCCTTCGTAGTCGCCGGACACGGGCGCGTCGCGACCCAGGTCGACCGTGCCGTCCGCGCCCGCCACAAAGGCGGCCTGGCTTTGCCAGAGCACGCCGTTGCGGCGGGTCAGGGCGGTGATCTCCACCGTCTGGCCGGGGGCGACGTGTTCGACCCGGATCTGGCGCGGCACGTCGATCAGGTCGACGGCCGGGGTGATGGTTAGGGTGGGCGTCATGGCTTACTTGCCCGATTCTTTCGTCACCATCATGGCGGCCGTGCGGTCGCTGGTCATGGGGGTGACCTTCAGGCCTTTCTTGGTGGCCCAGATGTTCTTGTAGTGGAACAGCGGGATGATGCCGACGTCGTCGTACACGATCTTGACGGAGTCGCGCAGGATGGCTTCACGCTTGGCCACGTCGAATTCCGAGGTGGATTGCTCCAGCGCGGCGTCGACCTTGGGGTTGCTGTAGCGGCCCCAGTTGGACGCGCCCAGGCCCTTCTTGGCGTCGGCGGTGGCCAGGATGTTGACCAGCGCGTAGCTGCCTTCGCCGGTGCCGTTGCCCCAGGCCAGCATGCTGACCGCGAATTCGTTCTTGTTGGCGCGGCCCGAGTACACGGCCCATGGCACGACTTCCACCTGGGTCTTGACGCCGGCGCGGGTCCAGAACTGCGCCACGGCCTGGGCGGTTTCCGGGCCTTGCGGGTAGCGGTCGTTGGGCACGTGCATGGTCAGCTTGAAGCCGTCCGGGTAGCCGGCTTCGGCCAGCAGCTTCTTGGCCTGGGCGACGTCGTTGGGGATGTCTTTGACGTCGGGGTTGTAGCCGATGGTGCCCTTGGGCATCCATTGGTTGGCTTCGGTGGCGGCGCCTTGCAGGATGCGGTCGGCGATGGCCTTGCGGTTGATGGCCAGGTTCAGCGCCTGGCGCACGCGCACGTCCAAGAGCGGGTTCTTGTCCAGCGGCTTGCCGTTGTTGTCGGTGATGTACTGGTTGGGCGCGGGGTTGAAGCTGGGCTGCAGCAGCATGACGCGCAGGCCGTCGTAGGGGTAGACCGACACGTTGGCGGCCTTTTGCAGCTTGGCCAGGTCCGACACCGAGACCTTGTCGATCACGTCCACGTCGCCTGCCAAGAGCGCGGCGGTGCGGGCGGCGGCGTTGTTGATGTAGCGGTAGTTGACCTTGTCCCAGATCTGCTTGTCACCCCAGTAGCCGTCGTTGCGTTCCATGATTACGCGGTCGCCGGGGGTGTAGGACACGAACTTGTAGGGGCCGGTGCCGACCATGGCCTTGCCCGAGTTGTAGTCCTCGGTGGTGGACTTTTCACCGACGTGCTTGCTGACCACGTGCACCGAGGCCAGGTTCAGCGGCAGGTCGGGGTTGGGGGCCTTGGTCGTGACGATGAGCGTCAGCGGGTCCTTGGCGGTCATCGTGTCGATGGTGCGCAGGTAGCCGGCATAGGTGGCCACGCTGCCCGGCACGGCGCGCGCGCGGGTGTAGGAGTAGATCAGGTCGTCGGCGGTGAAGGGCGTACCGTCCTGCCACTTGACGCCTTCGCGCAGCTTGAATTCCCAGGTCTTGTCGTCCAGCGGCTTCCAGCTGACGGCCAGGCCGGGCTGCAGCTTGTTCCACTTGTTCTCGATCAGCAGGTCCCAGAAGTGCAGGGCCACCGAGCGGTCGCCGGCGTGGTTGTTCAGCTGCGGGTCCAGGGACGACAGCGGGTCGGCGAAGCCGATGGACAGGTCGTCGGCGGTTGCGGCGGCAGAAGCGCCGAGGATGGCGGCGGTCAGGGTGGTGAGAATCAGGCGTTTCATGTTCGGAGTCCTTGGTATAGGGGGAACTAGCGGTTAATCCGGGAGCCGCGGCGCGGCGGCCGTGGTCACGCCATGTCGTTCAAGTGACAGGCGCTCAGGTGGTTGATGGCGATTCCCTTCAAGGTGGGAACCTCGGTCTTGCAGCGCGGCATCGCATGCGGGCAGCGCGGATGGAAATGGCAGCCGCCGGGCGGATTCAGCGGGCTGGGGATCTCGCCCTTGATCGCGGTAAAGGTCTTGTGGCGCGACTTCAGGCTGGGAATCTCGGCCAGCAGGGCTTGCGTGTACGGGTGGTTGGGGTGGCGGAAGACTTCTTCCACCGTGGCCGTTTCGACGACGCGGCCCAGGTACATGATCACGACGCGGTCGGACAGGTGTTCGACCACGCCCAGGTCATGGCTGATAAAGAGATAGGTCAAGCCCAGGTCTTCGCGCAGGTCCATGAACAGGTTCAGGATCTGCGCCTGGATCGACACGTCCAGCGCGGCCACGGCTTCGTCGCACACCAGCATGGTGGGCTGCACGGCCAGGGCGCGGGCGATGCCGATGCGCTGGCGCTGGCCGCCGCTGAACTGGTGCGGATAGCGCTGGCGCAGGGCCGGGTCCAGGCCGGCGCGTTCCAGCTGGGCGCTGACGTAGTCGTCGAAGTCGCCGTTGCCGACCAGGCCGTGGATGCGGGCCGCTTCGCCCACGATCTCGTCCACGCGCAGGCGCGGGTTGAGGCTGGCGTAGGGGTCCTGGAAGATCATCTGCACTTGCAGGCGCGCGGCGTGGGCCTGGGCCGAGTTCATGTCGGCCGGGCGCACGCCGTTGATGCGGATCTCGCCGCCGGAGGGCGTGAGCAGGCCCGCGGCGATGCGGCCCAGCGTGGACTTGCCGCAGCCGGATTCGCCGACCAGGCCGACCACTTCGCCGGGGTTGACGATCAGGTCGACGCTGTCGACGGCGCGGGTGATGGCGGGCGGCTTGGACAGGCCCAGGCGTTGCATGGCGCGCACTGCGGGACCGGTGGGGCGTTCGCCAAAGCGCTTGCTGACCTGGCTCAGGTCGATGAGCGGCGTTTGTTTGGAAACGGGGGCGGGCGCGTTCATGCCATCGCCTCGCTGGTCTGAATCGTGGGATGGAAGCAGCGCACTTTGTGTTCGGGCAAGGCCTGGGTGATGCCGGGCTGCTGGCCGCAGGCGGCGGTGGCGCGCGAGCAGCGCGCCGCGAAGGCACAGCCCGCGGGCAGGTTGAGCAGGTTGGGCGTCATGCCGGGAATCTGGCGCAGGCGTTGGCCGCGCCGGTTGTTGCTGGGCAGGCTGTCGATCAGGCCCACGGTGTAGGGGTGCTGCGGACGGTCCAGCACGTCGTCGACGGTGCCGTGTTCGACGATGCGGCCGGCGTACATCACCGCCACGTCATCGGCCAGGCCGGCCACCACCGACAGGTCATGGGTGATCCAGATCAGGCTGGTGCCGTGCTGCTGCGCAAGCTTCTGCACTTCGGACAGGATCTGCGCCTGGATGGTGACGTCCAGCGCGGTGGTGGGTTCGTCGGCGATGATCAGGTCGGGCCGGTGCAGCATCGCGATCGCGATGGCCACGCGCTGGCGCATGCCGCCGGACAGCTGATGCGGGTAGGCCAGCAGCCGCTCTTCGGGGCTGGGGATGCCCATCATGCCCAGCGTGTCGCGCGACAGGGCGCGGGCCTGGGCCGCGCTCATCTTGTTGTGGGCGCGCACGGTCTCGATCATTTGCGCGTCCACCCGCAGCACGGGGTTCAGCGTCATCATCGGATCCTGGAAGATCATGGCGATGCGGTTGCCCTGCAGCTTGCGCAGCTCGCGCGGCGCCAGCTTGGTCAGGTCGCGGCCCTGGAACAGCACCTCGCCGCCGACGATGCGGCCCGGGGCGTCGACCAGGCCCATGATGGAGAAGCCCGTGACGGACTTGCCCGAGCCGGACTCGCCGACCAGGCCCAGGATCTTGCCGCGTTCCAGCGTGAAGGACACGTCGTCCACGGCAGGCAGCACGCCCGCGCGGGTATGGAAGTGGGTGCGCAGATTGCGCACCTCCAGCGTCGGCGCGCCGGCGTTGTGGCGGTCGGCGCTCATTTGTGGGTCCTCGGGTTCAGCACGTCGCGCAGGCGGTCGCCCACCAGGTTGATGGCCACGATGGTGACCAAGAGCGCGATGCCGGGATAGAAGCTGATCCAGTATTCGCCGGACAGCATGGTCTGGAAGCCGTTGGAGATCAGCAGCCCCAGCGACGGTTCGGTCACGGGCACGCCCAGGCCCAGGAAGCTCAAGGTGGCTTCCAGCGTGATGGCGCGCGCGATCTGCAAGGTGCCGATGACGATCAGCGGCGGCAGGCAGTTGGGCAGGATGTGCTTCAACATGATGCGCCAGTTGGGGATGTCCAGGCAGCGGGCGGCTTCCACGTATTCGCGGCGGCGCTCGACCAGGGCCTGGCCGCGCGCGGTGCGGGCGTAGTAGGCCCATTCCAGGATCACCAGGGTCAGCACCACGTTGCCCACGCCCTTGCCCAGGTAGGCCAGGATCATCATGGCCACCAGGATGGACGGGAACGACAGGATCAGGTCGACCAGGCGCATGATGATCGCGTCGGTCTTGCCGCCGGCGTAGGCGGCCAAGAGCCCCAGCAGCGTGCCGATGATGCCGGCGATGACGGCCGAGCCCACGCCCACCATCAGGCTGATGCGCAGGCCATACAGGATGCCCGAGAGCAGGTCGCGGCCCTGGCCGTCGGTGCCCAGCCAGTAGTGGAAGGTGTCCAGGCCGTTCATGCTGCCCGGCGGCAGGCGCGCGTCCAGCACGTCGATCTGCAGCAGGTCATAGGGGTTCTGCGGCGCGATCCAGGGCGCCAGGATGGCGGCCAGGATCAGCAGCGTGGCAACGGTCAGGCCCAGCACGGCCGTCTTCGACGACATGAACTCGGCCAGGTTGCGCCGCCACGGCGATTCGCGGCGCAGCGCGGGAGTGGGGTTTGTCGATACGGCGCTCATGCCGAGGCCTCCAGCCGCACCCGCGGGTCCAGCACTTTATAAAGAATGTCCACGATCAGGTTCAGGGTGACGAACAGGCACACCACCACGATCAGGTAGGCCACGATGACGGGGCGGTCCAGCGCGTTCAGGCTGTCCAGGATCAGCTTGCCGGCGCCGGGCCAGGCGAAGATGCTTTCCGTGACCACGGCGAAGGCGATGGTGGAGCCAAGCTCCAGGCCCAGCACCGTCACCAGCGGAATCATGGTGTTGCGCAGCACGTGCACACAGACCACCCGCATGGGCGACAGGCCCTTGGCGCGCGCGAACTTCACGAAGTCCAGCGGCAGCACGTCGCGCACGCCGGCGCGGGTCAGGCGGATCACCAGGGATATCTTGAAGAGCGACAGGTTGAACGCCGGCAGGATCAGGTGGCGCCAGCCGTCGGCCGTCAGCCAGGACCATTGGAAGCCCAGAAATTCCACCGTCTCGCCGCGGCCGCTGGCCGGCAGCCAGCCCAGCGACACGCTGAAGGTCATGATCAGCATCAGCGCGATCCAGAACGTCGGCAGCGAGAAGCCGACGATGCTGCCCGCCATGATCATCTTGGCGAAACGGCTGTCCGGATACAGGCCCGCGTACAGGCCCAGCGGCAGGCCGACCACCACGGCCAGCATCATTGCGGCGATGGCCAGCTCGAAAGTCGCCGGCAGGCGCTGGATCACCAGTTCCACGGCGGGAATGTTGTAGACGAAGCTATTGCCCAGATTGCCGTGCAGGGCGCCGTTCAGGAACGCCAGGTATTGCTCCCACAGCGGCTTGTCCAGGCCGAGTTCGGCAATGATGCGGGCGCGGTCCACCTGGTCCACGTCCTGGCCGATCAGGATGTCCACCGGATTGCCGATGGCGTGCAGGCCCACGAAGACGATCAGCGTCATCAGGAAGACCACCACCGCGGCTTGCGCGATGCGGCGCAGCAACCAACCCGTCATTGCGCGGTCTCCGCTTGCGGAGCCGGGGCCGGCGTCCATTCGTCGCCGAACACTTCGGGCTCGGAGAACGCTTCCATATTGGCGTAGTGCGTCTCCACGTCCTCGCGGTAGAACAGGCCGGCGATGCCTTGCGCCAGGCGTTTGGCGCCTTCGCTGATGGCCGGGATGTCGCCCGAGATCGTGCCCTGCGTCAGCGCCGCGGGATAGGAGAAGCAATGCACGCGGTCCAGGCCGGGACAGGCGCCCGGGGTCTTTTCCTGTAGTTCAAACACGGCCCCCAGGTCGGGCGAATCATGCAGCTCCTGGTCTTCCTCGCCGGCCGGCGGCACGTAGCGGTCGCCCCAGGCGCGCACGTGCGGCGCCAGCGCGGCGAACTCCGGACGCACGGTCCAGTCGATGCGGAAACCGGTGGAGAAGATCAGGAAGTCCAGCACGAACACGCCCTTGGGCGTGGTCACGTGGATCTCGTCGCCCACCAGCGCCAGATCCTGCACGCCCGCGCCCAGGTTGAAGCGGGCGTTGGGGTGGCGCGAGACGCGCAGCGTGCTGCCGCGCGGCGGCGGCACCTGGGCGGCGTTGATGTAGTGGCGGATCTTCCACTTCCATTCGTCGGGCAGGGTCAGGTGGCCGTGAGTCAGGCCGGGGTTGCCCGCGCCTTTGCCCTTGTTGATGCGGGGGATGTCGTTGCGGCGGATCAGCAGGTCGACGCTGGCGGCGCCGGCTTCCAGCGCGGTGCCCGCGCTGTCCATGGCCGATGCGCCCGCGCCCACCACGCCGACGCGCTTGCCGGCCAAGGTGCCGTAGTCCATCACGTCGGACGAATGCGCCCAGCGGTTGCGCGGCAGCTTCTTCGAAAATTCAGGCACATAGGCACCGCCCAGACCGTCGCGGCCGGTGGCCAGCACCACGCGGCGCGCCAGCACCGTGCTGCGTCCGGCGGGAGATTCGATGTCCAGCTGCACCAGCTGGTCGGCGCGCGGCAGCACGGCCAGGATGCGGTGCTCGTTGCGCAGGTCCAGGTCCAGCGCGCGGCGGTACCAGCGCAGGTAATCCATCCATTGCAGGCGCGGGATCTTGTCCAGTGCTTCCCATTCTTCGGAGCCGAACTGCGCTTCGAACCAGGCGCGGAAGGTCAGCGCCGGCAGGCCCAGTGCGGGGCCGGTCAGCTGCTTGGGCGAACGCAAGGTTTCCATGCGGGCGGTGGTGGCCCAGGGGCCTTCATAGCCTTCGGGCGCCTGGTCGAAGATCGGGGCGTTGATGCCCAGATGCTTGAGCGAGGCGGCCGCGGCCAGGCCGGCCATGCCGCCGCCGATCACGGCCACGTCCAGCACCGGCTGGCCGTCGACGAGGCGGGGCGTCACCCAGTTCTTGGCGGGGATTTCCAGCCAGGACAGGTCTTGCCGCAAGCGCGCTTCCAGCGCGGCCAGGCCTTGCGGCGGGGTGGCTAGGGGCTGATTCATATTGAGGGTGATTCCGTAAGAGGGGCGTCGTCGCCATAGATCGACTGCAGCAGCGCCGAATGTTCGGCGGCGTCGTGCAGGGCGAAGCCGGGCAGCAGGGCCGCGGCGGCTTGGGCGAGCGCGTCGACCATGGCCTGGCAGGCTGGCGTCGGCGTTTGCGACTGCGGGGTGATGACCCCGAAGAAAAAGGGGATGTCCAGGTCGATGGGACGGATCGCCACGCCCGGCATGGGGGCGCCGTAGGCGGTGATCGGTTCCAGCACCGACACGCCCAGTCCGGCGCGCACGGCGGCCAGGGCGTTGACGGACGAATTGGTTTCCATGGTGCCCAGCGCCTGGGCGTTCTGCGCCAGAGCGGCGTCGAGGCGGCGGCGCAGGCGATAGGGATTGGCCATCGTGATCAAGCGGCGTCCAGCCAGCGCGGCTACCGGCACCACGGCTTGCTGGGCCAGCGGATCGTTTTCCGGCAACGCGACCACACAGGGGGCTTGCCCGATCCAGTGCACCGTCAGGCCGCGATGCTCCAGCGGCAGGCTGGTCGCGCCCAGTTGCGCGGCGCCTGACAGCACGGCGTGCACCACGCGTTCGGGCGAGGCGCTACGCAGTTGGATGCGCGCGGCGCCGATGCGGTCTTCGATGCGCTTGAGTGCGTCGGGCACCAGGCCTGCCGCCAGGGCGGACGTGGCGGCCATCAGCAGCGGCTGGGCCTGGCCGCGGGCGATTTCATCGGCGCGGCTGCGGATCTGCTGCATACCCGCCAACGCGCGCTCGACGTCGTCATACAGCAGGAAGCCCTGTTCGGTGGGCGTCACGCGCGGGCCGCTGCGCGCAAACAAGGGATAGCCGATCTCGGCTTCCAGTTCCTGCAACAACCGGCTGATCGCCGGCTGGGAGCGTCCCAACAGCCGGCCGGCAGCAGTGACGCTGCCCGTGGACATGACGGCCGCGAAGGCCTCGAGTTGACGAAGTTCCATCTGTATTGATCTATGCCAAGGACGAATTCTTGCCCGGCAAGTATGCGCTTTGCAAATAATTAAAGAGCATAAGTAAATTCCCTGATGGGGTTTTCCTCAGGGAATTTCATAACTTCCAGTTATTTCAATGGCTTATGGCGGGCAGGGTCCAGCCGTCGGTCTAAGGCCGGCTGAACGCCTGCGGGGCAGGGACAGTCGCGAATGCGGACGTCCCTCAGGGAAATCGTCAGGCCCGGGTGCGCAATGCGTCCGCAACCGAATCCAAGGAGTATCCGAGGTTCTGCAGGACTTTCGCCGTGGTGGTACGCGTGAACTCGTCGGACGCGGTCTTCATGAAGGCTGCGATCAATTCCGGATGCGCGCGGGCGTAGCCAGCGCCGAAAACCGCGTCGATCTGGGTTTCGGCTGTTCGCAGATAGCTTTCGGTGCGGCTCTGGGCAAGGGTGAACAGAGTGTCAAGGTTCGCTTCAATGAATTCGGGCATGAGAGGTCTCCAATGACAGCGGCAGGCAACTCCTAGGCTAGCACCAGCCCCCTGCGGCGGCTATCGATCATCGGAATTCCTGAACTCAAGAATACCCGCGCCCCTCGCGCCGGTAATACAGATAGCGCTCTATCTCCGCCTGTTCCACCGCCGGTTCCAACGAGCGCCATCTGACCACGTATCCGCGATGCGCAGGCGGCATCCAGCCCAATACGGAGTACATCGTGACTTCGGTCTGGCCAGTATTGAATTCAGTCTCGAAGAATCCCTGGCGACCCGGCGGCTCGCTGCCGCAAATCCAGCTGGAATCTGGCATGGCGCTCTCCCGTACGGCTTCAATCCTACGCGCCGGTCCGGGAAATGGCATACGTTCTAGCCCCGATGCGGGCCGCGCCTGCCTTGTGTTAGAAACGTGGATGGGGCTCTTGCGGCATGATTGCCGCGATCTTTGCGAACCTTTGCAGTTCGATTTGGCGGATGCCGGTAGTATTCGCCCATCGAACCTCAGGAGCCCGTCATGCATAGTCAGCAACCCGCGCCCGAGCCGAACAAGCGCCGTTGGCCTTTCGGCTACGGCGAAGAGGAATAGGGCGCTCGCGCTACCCGATGCGCGAAAAAATCATGACCAGGTCAAGGCCAACTCGGCGGCCACGCTGCGCGTAAGACTCAGCAGTGCTTGAGCGGCCGGGCTGAGCGTTTCGCCACCTCGGGTCAGCACTTCCAGGCTGCGGACGGCGCTTTGGTCGGCCAAAGGCACGATCGCCAATTTTGCGCTTGCGGTGACCGCCAGGGCGGGCAGGATGGTGACGCCAAAACCCTGTTCGACAAAGGTCAGCAAGGAGGTGGTGTTGCGCACCGTCAGCAGCGAGGCCTCCACCAATGCGGCGACTTCCGGGGAGTTGAACCGGGCGCACAAGCCGTTCGCAATGAACTCCGCGGCATCGATATCGCTCCAGCGCACGTTGCGGCGCAGTTTGGTCAGGCCATGTCCCGCTGGACACACCAGCACGAAACGGTCTTCGAACAGGGGCTCGGTCGCGATGCCGGGCAAGGGCGCCGGGAGCGTGGCAATGCCGAAATCGACCTCTCCGTCGGCCACCGCCTTGCCCACCGCAGCCGAGTCTATGTCTCGCAAATCCACCCGCACCTGCGGATACTGGCGGCGCATCGAGCCGATGACTTGCGGCAGCAGTTGGATGGCTGCGCTCGGCACGGCGGCCACCTTGGCTGTTCCGAGCGCGCCGCTGGCATAGCGGACCATATGGGCCACGGCCGAGTCGAATTCGGCAATGGCCCGCTGCGCTTGCGCGCGGACATAAAGCCCCAGCGGAGACAGGCGGATCTTGCGTTCGCCTTCGAACAACGGGCCGCCCAGCTCCGATTCCAGCTGCTTCAAGGTCATGGATAGCGCCGCCGGCGTGCGGCCGACCCGGTCGCCAGCCTGGGCCAGTTCGCCGGCGTCGACCACGGCCATGAACATGCGCAAATGCTCTAGTTTCATATTTAAGAAAAAATGAAATAAAACTAAGTTATTTTAGTTTGACTGAATTATTGCCGGAAATCTACAGTACCGCTCACTGCCAATCAAGGAAGCAAGCAATGAGCGCAAGCGCCTTACGCGTCGACGGGTTGCAATACAGCAACTGGTCCGAAAAAATATTCCGCCAACTGCGTGAAGGCGGCGTGGACGCGGTCCACGTCACCATCGCCTATCACGAGAACCTGCGCGAGATGATCCACAACATCGAACGCTGGAACCGGTGGTTCGAGCGCTTTCCGGAACTGATCGTGCAGGCGCGCAGCGGCGACGACGTCAGGCGCGCCCGCGAGTCCGGTCGCACCGCGATCATTTTCGGACTGCAGAACCCGTCGCCCATCGAAGACGACATCGGCCTGGTCGAAGTGGTGCACACGCTGGGCGTGCGCTTCATGCAGCTGACCTATAACAACCAGTCCCTGCTGGCTTCAGGCTGCTATGAAGCGGTCGACAGCGGCGTCACGCGCATGGGCCGCGAAGTGATCAAGGAAATGAACCGGGTCGGGCTGGTCATCGACATGAGCCACTCGGGCGAACGCTCCACGCTGGAAGCGATAGAACTGTCCGAGCGGCCCATCACCATCAGCCACGCCAATCCGCATACGTGGGCGCAGGCGCTGCGCAACAAGTCGGACACGGTGCTCAAGGCGCTGGCTGGCGCGGGCGGCATGTTCGGCTTTTCGCTGTATCCGCATCACCTCAAGAACAAGTCGGCCTGTACCTTGGACGACTTCTGCGCCATGGTGGCGCGCACCGCGGATCTGGTGGGGGTGGAGCATCTGGGCCTGGGTTCGGACCTGTGCCAGGACCAGCCGGATTCTGTGGTCCAGTGGATGCGCACGGGCCGCTATACCAAGAACATCGACTATGGCGAAGGCTCGGCCGCGCAGCCGGGGTTTCCGCCGCAGCCCGGCTGGTTCCAGGACAGCAGGGACTTCAAGAACATCGAGCAGGGCTTGCGCGCCACGGGGTTTTCAGCGGACGACGTGGCGCTATTGATGGGCGGCAACTGGATGCGCTTTTTCGACGCAAGCTTCGGCCCGCAAGCCACTACTACCCGCAATCCCTGACCAGACGCAACCTCGGAGCACTTACATGAAGAACGCCATTCGCATCCTTGCGTGCGCCACGCTGGCGCTGGGCGCCGTCTGCAACGCCAGCGCGCAGGACTTTCCCAATAAAAGCATACAGATCGTCGTGCCGTTTCCACCGGGCGGCGTGGCCGACCTGGTCGTGCGCACCGTCGCACAAAAGCTGGGCCAGGACGTCAAGCAGCCCGTGCTGGTGGTGAACAAGCCCGGCGCCAGCGGCATCATCGGGGCCGAGTTCGTGGCCCGCGCACCAGCGGACGGCTACACGCTGCTGTTGGCCAACCTGCCCATCATGTCGATCAACGAATTGCAGTACAGCAGCCTGCCGTATTCCGCCGCGCGGGACTTCGCGCCAGTGATCCTGTTGGCCGACCAGCCCTACATCATCGCCACCGGCAATGCCGTGCCGGCCAAGACGATGAAAGAGTTCATCGCCTATGCCAAGAGCAAGCCGGACACACTGACCTTCGGTTCGGCGTCCAGTTCCACCTTTTTGGCAGGCGAACTGTTCAAGCAGCGCGCCGGCATCCGCATGGCCCACATTCCCTACAAGGGCAGCGCGCCCGCCATCAACGATTTGCTGGGCGGACATATCAGCCTGATCCTGGATCCGGTGATTACCTTGCTGCCGCACGTCCAGGCCGGCAAGCTGCGCGCCCTGGCTGTCACGTCTTCCGAGCGGATAGATTCCGCGCCGGACATACCCAGCTACAAGGAAGTCGGCCTGGCGGACATGGACATCACGTCCTGGCAGGGCATCGTCGCTCCGGCCGGCACGCCCGAGGCGGTGGTGAAGAAGCTCAACCAGGACTTCAATCGCGCATTGCAGTCGCCCGAAGTGGCCTCGCGCCTGAAAGAGCAGGGCGTCAGCACCAAGGGCGGTTCGGCCCAGGCCTTCACCGATTTCGTCGCGGCCGAGAACAAGCGTTGGGCGACGCTGGCCAAGCAGGTCAATTTCCTGCCCGGCAGCCTCTGAGGAACGTCATGAGCGGAGCCGATGCGCGTTTGCAGGCCTTGGGGTTGGCCCTGCCAGAGCCCACGCCCACGCACTATGCCTATTTGCCGGCGTTGCGGCATGGCGGCACGGTGTATGTCGCCGGGCAGATTCCCAAGCTCAGCGCGGACCAGTTGCTGGTTCAAGGCGTTGTTGGTGAGCAAGTCGGCGAAGCGCAGGCGCGCGAGGCGGTGCGCCTGTGTGTATTGCATGCGCTGTCATGGGTTGCCCATCACGCGCAGGGCAGTCTGGATGCGGTGGATCAGATACTGCGCGTCAACTATTTCTTCCAGGTGGGGGAGCGCGCCAGCACCAAGCTGTCCGCCATCGCCGATACCGGATCGGAACTGCTGGTGGCGATTTTCGGGCGCCAGGGCGAGCATCCGCGTTCGGTCATCGGCGTGCGCGAGTTGCCGCGCAACGCGCCGGTGCTGGTCAGTATGGATGTGGCCCTGGCGGTTGCGGACGAGTCGCGAGGCCCGGCCCGCTGAAAAGGACCCGGTCCCGCGCCGCGCTGTTCAGTGCTTGGGCAGCACGAACTCTACCCGCCGGTTCTGCGCCCGTCCTTGCGGATTGTCCGCGCCATTGGCCAGCCGGTTCGACTGGATCGGCTGGGTATCGCCCAGTCCCTTGACAGTCAGACGAGCCTTGTCCACGCCGTGGCTTGCCAGCCATTGCGCCACCGCCTGCGCGCGGCGCAGGGACAGGTCCTTGTTGTAGGACGCCGATCCCTTGGAATCGGTATGGCCTTCGATGGCTACAGTGCCCGCCGAGCTGGCCTTGATCAGGCTGGCGATGTCCCGCAGCGTAGGCTCGGCGGCGGGACGGATGGCGGTCTTGTCGAAGTCGAACAGCACGTCGCCCAGCATGGCGACGGTCACGGCATTCTTGTCCTGCCGCACCGACAGGCCGTCGTGGCGCGCGGCCAGTCCGTCTATCTGCGCGTTCAGGTCCGAGATGCCGCCGCTGGCGTCGGAGGGCAGACCCTTCAAGTCCAGGATGGTGGCCTGCAGATCCAGGATCTCGGCCTTGTAGGGAGGCTCCTGCGCCATGGAGCCGCCGGCGGCGGCGAGCAACGCCGCGGCCAGCAGAGTTGACGAGCCCGGGTAGCCGGCCATGGCTAGCGGTCGGTGATCTTGATGGCGTCGAAGGTCTCGACGCTCGGTATCGTCAGCGAGACCTCTTTGATCTCCTTGGGCGGGGCGGGGAATTTCCCCTGCCAGGAGCCGGCGATCGGGGCGTCCTTCTCGGTCCTGATCATCAGTTTGGGATTGGTCAGCGGCTTGTCGTTGCTGTCTCTCAGCAGCAGGTGCTTCTTGTTGCCAGCCACGACGTAGAAGCTGTTTTCATAGTCGCTCTTGCTGATCTGCGGATAGAGCATCTCCGTCTTGCCCATGACGATGGGCTTGAACCGCACCTTGATCGACAGGATGTCGCCGCTGCGCACCGCTTCGACCACCTGGCCTTCGGCGACGCCGGAATCGGTCAGGCCGGTAGCCAGGGGCGCGGGGGCGTTCGCCTGGGCCTGGGCAAAGGCGGCTTGGCCAGCCGCCGCCAGGGTCACGAAGGCGCCCAGCGCACAGGCGGCGGCGGTCTTTCTGATAGGAATCACGATAAGCATCCTCTGTCGTTGAAAACCATTCAGGGCAGGGCATCCGGACCGGGACTCATACTTTTGGTCCCATCCAAAGTCCAACATGTGATGGTCCGACTTTCAGGCGCTTATTGCAGTTTGATGTTTTTCCAAGAAGTTACGGAATCTGGCCAGCACGAGCGTCATCCGCCGCGGTGCCCGTGATAGCGCGGAGCTGCGACGCTGCGCGTGTTTTCCTTGTGCTGGGATCCGACCAGGGCCTTGCGCCGGGCTTCCTCATGCTGATGGTCGGCGCGGGCCCGGTCCTTTTCCGCATGCGGCGGCGAGTGCGCGTCGGGCGAGCCGGAATCAGGCGTGGCCTGGGCCGGTTTGGGGTGGGGGGTGTTGGGCGTCATGGTGCGTACCTATGCAGGTGACGCGGCTTATGCCGCTATTCCACGTTACGCCTGGGGTGCCTGTATCTCAAGCGCCAATTGCGACAGACTCTTTCAGGGCCCTCCATCCTTATTTTTGAGCCGCGGGCGCCGCGCTAGCGGCAAAATAGTCATGCGCTGGTTTCCTAGACGTTCGTCTTTCAGGAGAGCCTCATGTGCGACTGTTCCTCTTGCGCAAATCCCCTGCATTTCAATCGCCGTCGCCTGCTGTTTGGAGCTGCTGCAATGGCAGCGGCCGGCGCCTCGGGCTGGCTGGGCGCTGCCCAGGCCGCCGTGCCCTCAAACGATATCGGTCCTGACGCGGCATTGAAACGCCTGATGGCCGGCAACGCCCGCTACGCCGCCAACAAGCCGAACATGCGGGATTTCTCCGCCGGACGTGCCGCCCGCGCCGTAAAGCAGAAGCCCATCGCCGCCATCCTGGGCTGTTCGGACTCGCGCGTGGCGCCCGAACTGGCTTTCGACCAAGGCCCGGGCGACCTGTTCATCGTGCGCGTGGCTGGCAACTTCGTGAACGAAGACGGCCTCGCCAGCCTGGAGTACGGCACGCTGGTGCTGCGCGCGCCGCTGATCCTGGTGCTGGGCCACGACAATTGCGGCGCGGTGGACGCGACCATCAAGGCGTGGAAGGACAAGACCGAGTTCCCGGGCCATCTGCCGGCGCTGGTGAACGCAATCAAGCCCGCCGTCGAACTCGCGAGCAAGTCGGGCGCCAAGGATCTGATGGCCGCGGCCGTGCAGGAGAATGTGCGCATGGCGGTCGATCGCCTGAAGAACGCGCAGCCGCTCTTGCAGGAGATGGTGCAGCAGAAAAAGCTGGGAGTGGTCGGCGGCGTGTATAGCCTGGCCACAGGCAAAGTGACGCTGGTCTGACGTAGCCGACGGGGTTGGCTGAACTACAGCGCCGGCCGGCCCCGGAACGGTGAGAATTGCTGAGCTTTAAACGTTTTTCCCTTCGTAACATCCGCTGAAAGGATATTGAAAGGGGAAGGGGCATGGGGGCGTGCAAAAAATGCGAGGCTATCGTAGCGGACCGGCGCGATGCGCCCGGACATGAGGACCTGATTAGCCTGGGCGTAGTGCGCTCGGCTGGGGAGACGCAGCGGGGCGTGCGGCAACTAGCGTTCACCTGCGCGGTGTGCGGCACGGATTGGGACTATCTCCACGACAAGCGCGACCCGGCATCGGGGTGGCGTCGCTGCGACGCCAATGCGGATGCGCAAATGGCCGAAGAGCCTCTGGCAAGAGCGGTGGGCGCGGTCTAGCGCGTGTTGTCGTCAGTCGGACTCCATGCCTGCGCGCCAGCTTGGCGGCAGACCAGCGCGCCTACATCTGCATTTTCTTCTTGCCCAGCAGCGTCAGCGCCAGGCTACGGCCGGTGCGCATGAACGGGTAGAGCGCCGTCGACAGGCAGGGATTGCGGAACACGGCCGCGTTGACGCTGTTGAACAGATCGTTGCCGGTGCTGATCAGCGCCAGCCGGTTGATGCAGTCGGCGCCCCAATAGTCCTGGCCATCCAAGTGCAACAGCATGCCCTGGTTCAGGTCGTAGCCTTGCGCCTTGTAGGCCACCGCCAGATCGGGATGGTCGCGCATGTTCAGCAGATCGATGGGGCCGACGGCCTTCTGCAATTGCAGCATCCGCACGTAGTTCGAGCAGAAAGGGCAGTCTCCGTCGTAGAGCAGGAAGTTCTTTGCGATGGCCATGACGCACCGTGTGGAAATGCGCAGGCGCGAAAAGCGCGCCCGCCGCTTATCTCCGATTAAAACCCATATCGCTGAACGCGCCCACCGCCTGCATTGCGCACGCGGGCCGGGTGCGGGACATCAGCGCATCTGACGCACGCCGTGGCCCAGGCGCCGGCGCAGCAGGTTGCGCAGCGTGACGCCGTCGGCATAGCCGACCTGGGCCGCGATCTGCTCCAGCGACAGGCTGGTGGTCTTCAGCAAATGGGCGGCGCGTTCCACGCGCAAATCCTGGAAGAACGACAGCGGGCTCTTGCCCAGCACGTCCTGCGTGCGGCGCGCCAGCGTGCGCTTGCTGGCGCCCAGCGCCTGCGCCGCGGCATCCAGCGAGAACCCTTGCGCAAGATGCGCGCGCGCCCAGCGTTCGAAAGCCTGCACCAGCGGCTCGGCATGCGTCAGGTGGTCAGTGATGGCATAGGCGGATTGCGCGGGCCGCTGGTCCACGATCAGATAGCGCGCCACCAATGCCGCCAGTTCGGGACTGGCCTGGCGCACCAGCCACAGCGCCATGTCCATGTGGCTCAAGGCCGCGCCCGCCGTCAGCAACGACGACGAGCGCACCAGCATGTGCTTGTCCTCCAGGTCGACCGCCGGATAGCGCTGCCGGAACAGCGGCGCCAGCCACCAGGTGGTGGTGGCCTTGTGGCCGTCCAGCAGGCCCGATTCCGCCAGCACGAAGGTGCCGATGCAGGCCGCGGCGGTGTTCGCGCCAGGGCCGCGCTCGCGCAGCATCCGGCCAGCGTCGCGCACGTCGGCGCGGCCCAGCGCGGGCACCAGCGTTTCGGGCATCTTGCAGCCGATGGCCGGGATGACAAGCCAGCCCGGGTCCGACGGGTCCGGACTGCCTGAAACGGGCACGCCAAATCCCTGCGAGGTGCGCACCTTGCGGCGCAGGCCGACCACCCGTGTGTCGAACGGCAGCACGGGGGCGGGCAGCAGTGGCGACAGCTCGTTGGCTGTCGCGAACACGTCCAGGATGGCGGACAGGCCGGTATCGAACACGCCCTCCAGGGCCAGGATCTGGATCTTCATGGCAAGAACGCTATCAAAGATGTCAAAACCGCCAATATTAATAAGGCTGGGCCGGACCCACAATGCCGCTGTCTGATCGTCGGCGCGCAAACCTGCGCCGCGTGCCACCGGAGCCTTGTCTTGTCCTTTGAAAATCTGCTTGCCCTGACGGTGTTCGCATTCGTGACCTCTGTTTCGCCGGGCCCCAGCAACGTCATGCTGATGACCTCGGGCGCCAACTTCGGCTTCGGCCGAACCTTGCCCCAGGTGCTGGGGATCACCGTCGGCTTTACGTCGCTGTTGTTGGGGGTAGGGCTGGGCCTGGGGGCGCTGTTCCAGGCCTGGCCGCCGTTGTCCGCGGCACTGAAGATAGGCGGGGCGGCCTACCTGCTGTACCTGGCGTGGCGCATCGCGCTATCGCGTTCGATCAGCACGGGCCAGGCATCGGCCAGGCCGCTAACCTTCATGGAATCGGCCTTGTTCCAGTGGATCAACCCCAAGGCGTGGATCGTGGCGCTGGCCTCGGTGGCAGTCTATGTTGACGCTGCGGCGCCGTGGGCGTCGCTGGCCTGGATGTGTCTGGTGTTCGCGCTGGTGAACCTGCCCAGTGTTTCGCTATGGGCCGGCTTCGGCGTGGCGCTGCGCGGATTCCTCGCGCAGCCCGGACGCCTGAAATGGTTCAACATCGGCATGGGAGCGTTGCTGGCGCTGACGTTGTGGCCGATGCTGCGGTGAGGAAAGCCGGTGGCAGCATTGGGGCGAGTGCGGAGAGGAAACCCGTGGCCGCTTTGGGGGAGGGTGAGGCCTGCGCAGGCCGCACCCCGACACGGCTCAGTCCGCGGTGGTTTCGTCGGGCGCGCCCCATGCCAGACCCATGGCGTAGCCGCGCACATCTTCTGGCCATCCGGCGACCTGCTGCGTAAAACGCTCGCGGTCGCTGGCGTACAGCGCCCGCGTGGCTTCCTCGAAACCGGCCAGGTTGCCGGCCATGCTGGACATGAACCGGTACGCAGCCTCTTGGCGTTCGCGCTGGCGGTCCTGCGCCTCGTTGTCGCGGCGGGCCTGTTCCACCAGTTTGCGCAAGGCGACGGACGCGCCGCCGGGCTGCGCGCCCAGCCAGTCCCAATGGCGCGGCAGCAGCGTGACTTCACGCGGTACTACGCCCAACTTGGGGCGGCCCCGGCCGCGCGGTTGCGTCTCGTCGGCTGCCACGTCGGCGGGCATTCCGGCGGCCAGGGGCGCCGGCTCGATGCGGGCGCGGTGACGTTCCGCGATGGCGGCGTCGTCGCCTCTCAGATCCAGGTCGACCTGCTTGCCGGACCGGTCGTCGAACACCAGGATGCTGGCGTCGCTGCCCGAGTCCATGGCCCGTTTGACGGCGAGCGCCACCTCGGCCAGGGGGCCAGTGGCAAGCATGCGGTGGCCGGCGAAGGCGGTGTGGACATCGGTGTGGTGGGGTACGGATAGTTCATTCATTATTTTGTCCGGATAAAAATTGCAGGCAAATTATGATCCGGGTAAAAATACAAGTCAATATATCCGGGTAAAAATATTGTGAGATGGCAATCCGCCACTGAGGAGTGCAGAAATATCCCCGCGAACCTAGGGTGAACACCTAGGCAAAACATACAGGCGGCGTATAATCTTGCTTTGCGCCCGGAGTTACCCATGCGTCTCGTACAAAAAGCGCTCACCTTCGACGATGTGTTGCTGGTGCCTGCGTATTCCGAGGTCCTGCCTCGCGACACTTCCCTGGCTACGCGCCTCACTCGCAATATCAGCCTGAACATCCCGCTAGTGTCCGCCGCCATGGACACCGTCACCGAATCGCGTCTGGCCATCGCCATGGCGCAAGAGGGCGGCATCGGGATCATCCACAAGAATCTGTCCGCCGACGCCCAGGCGCGTGAAGTCGCCCGCGTCAAGCGCCACGAATTCGGCATCGTGATCGATCCGGTCACCGTCACCCCCCAGATGAAAGTGCGCGACGCCATCGCGTTGCAGCGCCAGCATGGCATCTCGGGCCTGCCGGTGGTCGAAGGGCGCAAGCTGGTCGGCATCGTCACCAACCGCGACCTGCGCTTCGAAGAGAACCTGGACCAGCCCCTGCGCAACATCATGACGCCGCAGGAACGCCTGGTCACCATGAAGGAAGGCGCCACGCTGGAAGAGGCGCAGTCCCTGATGCACAAGCACCGCCTGGAGCGCGTGCTGATCGTGAACGACGGCTTTGAACTGCGTGGCCTGGCCACCGTCAAGGACATCGTCAAGAACACCGAACACCCCATGGCCAGCAAGGACGCCCAAGGCCAGCTGCGCGTGGGCGCTGCGGTCGGCGTGGGCGCCGGCACCGAAGAGCGCGTGGAAAAGCTGGTTGCGGCCGGCGTCGACGTCCTGATCGTCGACACCGCCCACGGCCATTCCAAGGGCGTGCTGGAAGGCGTGCGCTGGGTCAAGCAGAACTACCCCAAGGTTGAAGTCATCGGCGGCAACATCGCCACCGCCGCCGCCGCGCGTGCGCTGGTCGAGTACGGCGCCGACGGCGTCAAGGTCGGCATCGGCCCTGGCTCCATCTGCACCACCCGCATCGTCGCCGGCGTGGGCGTGCCGCAAATTCACGCCATCTCCGAAGTCGCCAAGGCGCTGGAAGGCACGGGCGTGCCCCTGATCGCCGACGGCGGCATCCGCTACTCGGGCGACGTCGCCAAGGCCCTGGCGGCAGGCGCTTTCGCCTGCATGATGGGCGGCATGTTCGCCGGCACCGAAGAAGCTCCTGGCGAAGTCGTGCTGTTCCAGGGCCGTTCGTACAAGTCCTACCGCGGCATGGGCAGCCTGGGCGCCATGACGGACGGCTCCGCCGACCGCTACTTCCAGGATCCGTCCAACAACGCCGACAAGCTGGTTCCCGAAGGCATCGAAGGCCGCGTCCCCTACAAGGGCAGCGTGCTGGCCATCATTTACCAACTGGTCGGCGGCATCCGCGCCTCGATGGGCTACTGCGGCTGCGCCACCATCGACGACATGCGCACCAAGACCGAATTCGTGGAGATCACCTCCGCGGGCGTGCGCGAGTCCCACGTGCACGACGTACAGATCACCAAGGAAGCGCCCAACTACCGCGCCGACTGATCCGTACAGTCAACTACAATGTCATGCATCGCGCACCGGCAGAACCGCAAATGAATCAGCGGTTCTGCCGGTGCGGTTTTATTTACTGCGGTTTTATTCTTTACCGGTAGAGTCTCCATGCACCAGCGCATCCTCATTCTCGACTACGGTTCGCAAGTCACCCAGCTGATCGCCCGCCGCGTCCGCGAAGCCGGCGTCTACTCCGAAGTGCACCCCGGCGACGTCGACGACGCCTTCGTCCGCGACCAGATGGCGCAAGGTCTCAAGGGCGTCATCCTGTCCGGCAGCCACGCTTCCGCCTACGAAGAAGGCTCCATGCGCGTGCCGCATGCGGTGTTCGAGCTGGGCGTGCCCGTCCTCGGCATCTGCTACGGCATGCAGTCCATGGCGCAGCAACTGGGCGGCGTGGTCAGCTTTTCCGACCATCGCGAATTCGGCTACGCCGAAGTCCGCGCCCACGGCCACACCAAGCTGCTGGAAGGCCTGGAAGACTTTGCCACGGCGGAAGGCCACGGCATGCTCAAGGTCTGGATGAGCCATGGCGACAAGGTCACCGAACTGCCCCCGGGCTTCAAGCTGATGGCGTCGACTCCGTCCTGCCCGATCGCCGGCATGGCCGACGAAGACCGCAAGTTCTACGCCGTCCAGTTCCACCCCGAAGTCACGCACACTGTTCAAGGCAAGGCCATGCTGGCCCGCTTCGTGAACGAGATCTGCGGCTGCGAAGGCGACTGGAACATGCCCGACTACGTGGCCGAAGCCGTCGCCCGCATCCGCGAGCAGGTCGGCACGGACGAAGTCATCCTGGGCCTGTCCGGCGGCGTGGACTCCTCGGTAGCCGCAGCGCTGATCCACAAGGCCATCGGCGACCAGCTCACCTGCGTGTTCGTCGACCACGGCCTCTTGCGCCTGGACGAAGGCAAGCAGGTCATGCAGACCTTCGCCGAAAACATGGGCGTGAAGATCATCCACGTCGACGCCACCGCCCAGTTCATGGGCAAGCTGGCCGGCGTGGCGGATCCGGAAGCCAAGCGCAAGATCATCGGCCGCGAATTCGTCGAAGTGTTCCAGGAACAAGCCGGCAAGCAGCAAAGCGCCAAGTGGTTGGCCCAGGGCACGATCTACCCCGACGTCATCGAATCCGCAGGCGCCAAGACCGGCAAGGCCACCTCCATCAAGTCGCACCACAACGTGGGCGGCCTGCCGGACACGCTGAACCTGCAACTGCTGGAGCCGCTGCGCGAACTGTTCAAGGACGAAGTCCGCGAACTCGGCGTGGCTCTGGGCCTGCCGCCGCAGATGGTCTACCGCCACCCGTTCCCCGGCCCCGGCCTGGGCGTGCGCATCCTGGGCGAAGTGAAGCATGAATATGCCGAACTGCTGCGCCGCGCCGACGCGATCTTCATCGAAGAACTGCGCAACACCAAGGACGAGGCCAGCGGCCTGACCTGGTACGAGCTGACCTCGCAAGCGTTTGCCGTGTTCCTGCCGGTGAAGTCGGTGGGCGTGATGGGCGATGGGCGTACTTATGAGTACGTTGTCGCTTTGCGTGCGGTGCAGACCTTCGACTTCATGACCGCCGATTGGGCGCCGCTGCCGCATCCGTTGCTGGCACGGGTGTCGTCGCGCATCATCAATGAAGTGCGCGGGATCAATCGTGTTGTTTACGACGTGTCGAGCAAGCCGCCTGCGACGATTGAGTGGGAGTGAACCTGCAGTAGTCTTGCGGTGAATGAAAAAGGCGCTTCGGCGCCTTTTTCTTTTTTGGTCGGGAGCGGGTTGGGGAAATGTAGTCTGCCACCAACAGGATTCCCGGTCAGCCAGAGCTGTCTTGCGGGGTTGCCAAATGCAGCCCGCATTCAGAAGGCAGCCGCCCGATAAACCTCCTGGCCGCCCACATAGGTCGCTAGCGCCGTCAGGTCTTTTACTTCGGCGGCCGGGATGTTCAGGTAGTCGGCGGAAAGCACCACGAAATCAGCTAGCTTGCCAGCCTCGATGGATCCCTTGATGGCTGCTTCGTCGGTCAGCGTGGCGTTGTTGATCGTCATCAGCCTGAGCACGGCGTCGCGTGACGATACCGCCTCATCCGCGCCATAGACGCCGTCCGAGATCGTGTCGCGCGTCAGGAAATGGTACATGGCCCAAAACGGATTGACCGGAATGACCGGGGAATCGGTGCCGCCCGCCAGCATGAAACCTTGCTCCAGGTAGGTCTTGAGCGGTGTCACGCGCGCGGCGCGTTCGGCGCCCCAGTAGCGCTTGAGCACGGGCGCGGCAAGATAGAGGTGATCCTGAACGGACAAGCGCAGATTCATGGCGCGGATGCGCGGGTACTGGTCCGGGCGGGTGATGAACGCATGTTCGATGGTCCAGCCGGCGTGGGTGAGATCATGCTCCGCGTTGGCTTTCTCGAACCCCTGGAGCGTCTGGTCGACGCCGGCATCGCCCACCGCATGGACGGCGGTACGCCAGCCGGCGCTGTTGATTGCCGCGACGTACTCGTCGAAGACCGCTTGCGGCATGGTCTGCAGGCCGTAGTAGGTGCCGCCTTTGCCCATGGCGCCTTCATACGGGCGCGTCATGCGTCCGCCCTCGAACCCCCCGTCCACGCTGATCTTGATGCCCCATACCTTGACCCATTCGTCACCTTCTCCTTGTTTGATGCCCGCTTCGACAATGCTGGAGCGGAAGTCGGCAAGGCCGGCGGGGCGGAACAGGATGCTGTAGCGCACTGTCGCCTTGCCGCTGTCGCGTAACTGCTGGAACTGCCGGTAGGCAGCGACAGTCGTGCCGGGGATGCGGATACTGGTGAGGCCGTACTCATTGAGCTTTCGTTGCTGTGCTTCCAGAGTGGCGAGGCTAATGGGTGGCGCCGGCGGCAGCGGGGCCAGCCGCTTGGCGTTGCCGGTGAGTTCGCCGGTCAGGCGGCCGGATGTGGCGCGGGGGATCGATCCCCCCGCAGGCACCGGCGTCGCCGTCGTAATGCCATATTTGGCCAGGGCGGTGTTGTTGAGGAAATAGCTGTGGCCCCCGCGCACGAGAATGATCGGAACGCCGGGGGCCGCGGTTTCCAGCTCGTCGGCGGTGGGCAGCCGCTGTTCCTTGAGTTGGGCTTCGTGCCAATCGCTGTTGGAGACCAGCACCTCGCCCGGCGTCGCGGCCTTGGCGGCTTCGGAGACCTTGCCGAGCAACTGCGCCACGGACCGCGTTGCAGACAGGTCGATTCCCGGGCCCCCGCCGACCGCATGCAGATGCGAATCGGCCAGGCCAGGAACCACCGTGCGTCCTTTGAGGTCGACGACACGGGTGGTGGGGCCCGCGTGGGACATGACGCTGTCTGTCGTGCCTACGGCGATAAACTTGCCGTCCTTGACGGCCAGGGCCTGGACCACGGAAGAGCGCGCGTCGACCGTGACCACCTTGCCGTTGATGAAGACCGAGTCGGCGGTTGCCGCAGGAGTGTGCGGGGAGCTTGCGCAGCCGGCAACCGATGCGGCCAGAATGGCTGCTCCCGCGACTTTCTTTGCACAGATTGCATGGGCCATCTTGCTCACGGGCGTCTCCATTCCTGTAGGCATCGATGGCGCAAGTTTCTTACGTCAAATATTTAAGTGTCAAATAAAAAAGTGTGACTGTGGTTGCGGCGGATGGCAAGGGCGCGGGCCAGCCGCCCTCCGGCCTGCCCAGGCTGACAAGTGTCTGCTGTGCGGATAGACGATGTGCATGGGCCGGGCCGCGAATTGCCAGTCCGGCGGCACCGGGACCAGCAAGTCATTCGCGGCAGGGAAGTCATGGCTGCCGGCGGCGCAATTGGCTGGGCGTGGCGCCGTACTTACGCAGGAAGCGGCGGCCGAAGTAGCTGGCGTCCTTGAAGCCGCAGCTGAACGCGATCTCCTGGATCGAGCGGTGACGCTGGTTAAGGTTCAGCAACTGGCATCGGGCGCGTTCCAGGCGTTCGTCTTCTATCCATTTGTGCAGCGTCGTCCCCGTGGCGGCGAATACGCGATGCAGGTAGCGGATGGAGATGCCCACCAACTCGGCGATGCGGCCCGCCGATAGATCCGGATCGGAGAGATGGGCGAGGGCCATGGTCCTGATGCGCCTGATCAGGTGGTCGTGTGATCGGCCCAACGGGACCGCGGATCCATCCTGGGTTTCCGATTCGGCGACCAGGTCGAGCAGCGCGGAGGTGAGCGAATGGCCGATAGGCGGGATCTGGTCGGGCGTCTCCGCTGCCAGGGCCTGCAGCAGGCGGGAGGCCAGCCCGCTGGTGCCGCGCGCGCCGCTGAATACGCGCCCGCACATTGCATCGATGCCGAGGCCGCGCAGCATGAACTCATGCCGGGGAACTCGCATGACCAGGCGCCTGGCCGCACTGTTGGCTTCTATCCGGTATGGCAGGGTGCTGTCCACTATCGTGAAATCGCCCTGCTGCAGCGGCATTTCGCGGTCCAGGTGCTTCATGTGTACCCGGCCGCCGAGATGAACGGCAAGCAGGAAATCAGTCTGCCGGTCGCGTGCGATGTCTGCCGGGCCGCGCTCGATGCTCGCGGAGTCGTAGTCGACGAGCGAGTACTCGAGGAACCCGGCCTTTCCCTGTTTGATCTTTGCATTGAAACCGTCTGTGGCGGCCCGGCGCACCGAAATTTCCGCGACGCGGCATACGGCGCGTTGGAACACTTCGAAGCGCCTGCCCGGCGTGAGAAGTTCGGTGTCGAGTATGGTCTGCATCTTGTTCGATCCATGGGGCCGCAGGCAGCAAGTCCCGCTCGGGTGTCGCCGCAGCGCGGGCGCGTCAGTTGCAGCAGCGGCAATGGGCACGAGCCAGATTAGCGTTTCCACATCTTGCGGTCCAGCGCGTGCAAGCACGTGCCCCTATCCGACCTTGTGCGTACGTATTGGTTCGGCAGCGCGAAATTCGGCTCCACGTGTCCAGTCGCGACGGCGAGTGCACGAAAGTCCGCGAGATCATGCACTTTCTCCAACTTTGTTCCATCCCGGCTTTGCTACCTTGTCCTGATGGGCGCATGAGCCGGCTTGATGCCGGCGCGCGGCCGCGAACCAGGGAGGAAACGGACATGAAATTGATACAGCACATCGACGATGTCGAAACATCGATGCAAGGCATCGCCCATCGGACGATCGCGTCGCATCGAGACGGCTTGACCGGCCTTTCGGTCTGGCATCAGAAGATTGCGGTGGGCATGGCGACGCCGGACCACTGGCATGAATGCTCGGAAGTGATCGTGTGCGAGCAGGGCAGGGGCCGGGTCGAGTCGGATGAGGGCACGCTGCGCTTCTCGGCGGGGATGAGCGTCGCCATTCCTGGCTGTGTGGTTCACCAGATATTCAACGATGGCCAGGACACGCTGGTGATCAGAGGCATACTCGCGGCCTCGCCGGTGGAGGTGTTTCATCCCGACGGGAAACCCTTGCCCTTGCCCTGGATCAGCTGAAGAAGAAATCCTTGGCGGCGTTCCATTGATGCAGCACCCCGCGGCGGCGAAGGCGCGGGCTGATACCGAAACAGGAGAGCAGGGTGAGGATGACATTTGGCGATCGGCTGGTCGACCTTCTACTCGAGGAAAAAGTCGAGATGATTTTTTCCCAAGGGGATCTGAGTATGGTGGAGATCCAGAAATGCGCGCAGCAGAAGGGTATCCGGCTCGTTGGCCCGCGTCATGAGCAGGTGGCGGCCTTCATGGCGTCGGGCTATTACTGCATGACAGGTCGCATGCAGGTGGCCATGGGCGCCATGGGGCCGGGCGTTTCCAACATGCTCTCGTCCGCTGTCTGTGCGGCGCAGGAGAACATTCCTCTTCTGCTGATCGGTTCACGCAGGCAATCCGCAACCAATCTTGCGGTGCGCCGCAACAGGTGGCTGTATGCCCCGATGCTCGAAATGTTCCGCGTGCCGTGCAAATTCGTGGCGTCCATCGATACGCCCGGCCATCTGGACGACATTGTCAGGGAAGCATTCCGGCAGGCGTGGGCAGGCACTCCGGGGCCCGTGTATCTGGAATTCGACTATTCCATCCAGGACATGGAATGGGATTTTCCGCCCCCGGAAAGTCCGGCGCGTTATCGCGCGCAGCCTCGCGCCGCCGACGCCGCCAGCATGGATAAGGCTTGCGACCTGATACGGAGCGCTCGCAAACCCATCCTGATGGCCGGACCCGCAGTTGTCAGGAACCGCTTGCATGCCAAATTCCGCAAACTGGCCGATCTGGTCGCCGCGCCGGTGCTGACTTCGCTGGGGGGCACCGGAGCGGTTCCCGAGAGCGATGACAGGTACTTGTTCCAGTTCAGCCAGGCGGGCAGAGAGGCGATAGAGAAGTCCGACCTCTTGATCGGGATTGGAACCAATTTCCCTGAAATGGACGGCTACGGGCGTCACGGGCCATTCGCCGCAGGTGCAGGGGCGGACCGCAAGATTCTGGTGCTGGAGACCGATCCCGGAATGGTGGGCGTGAACCGCTGCGCAGATCATGCGGTGGTGGGAGACCTGTCGCTGACTCTGGGGCAGCTTATCGCCGGACTGGAACGGGCAAGGCCGACGCCGGCATGGGCAGAACTATCGCGCTTGCGGGCCGAGTACGTAGCGGAGCGCGAGCGCCTGACCGCGGCCATTCCCGAATCCGAGCAGATCCATCCGTCCCGGCTCATGCTGGAGGCTCGCAAGGCTGTTCCCGAAGACGCCGTCATCGTGTTGGACGGCGGCCTTACCATCCTGCACAAGATGGCGTTCTTCGAGCAGCGCAGCAGCGAATTTCTCTACACTTCCACTTTTTCGCACCTCGGCTCCGGCCTGGGTTATGCGATCGGCGCGCAGCTTGCCGCCGGCTCGCGGCGCGTCTGCCTGCTGACGGGCGACGGAGCACTGGGCTTTCATTTGGCGGAGTTCGAAACGCTGGTCCGACACCAGCTTCCCGTGGTGGTCATCGTCAACGACGATCGCGCGCTGGGCGCGGAAATGTCGTCGCACATGCAGCATGTCGGCCATGCCATCGAGGCCACGTTCAGCCCTGTCAGATACGATCAGATCGCGCGCGCCATGGGAGGGCATGGCGAGTACGTCCAGGAAGCGCAGGAGATCGTTCCGGCCGTCCAGCGCGCCTTCTCCGCCGGAAAGCCCGCGTTGGTGCAGGTCATCACCGACCAGAAAGCCAGCTACATGGACGCTCCCCCCTACGTGGACGCCTTGGCCGGATGGCTGGGGAACGACGCCTTGTCGCCGTCCGGACTTTTCTGATCAAGGGCCCCGACCATGACCACAACCATGGAACACGAACTGTCCGAGGCGTTGGGCAGGCAGAAGAGGTCGTTCATGAACGCGGGCTATCCGGCTCTCGAGGTCCGGCTCGACCGTCTCAGGCGGCTGGCCAACGTGCTGGATCGGAACCGGAAGGAGATCGTGGAAGCGGAGGCCGCCGATTTTGGCGGACGCAGCCGGTTTTTGAGCCATTCCGCGGACATCCTGGGGGGGCTTGAGGTCATCCGCCACACGTCCAGCCAACTCGGCGATTGGATGAAGGCGCAGCCACTGGACGTCGGCGATCCGGATGTCGACGTGCAACTCAGCTTCGCACCGCTTGGGGTGGTGGGAGCCATGACCCCTTGGAATGGACCGGTCCTCATCAGCTATCTCGCCCTGGTGGGGATATTGGCAGCGGGCAACCGCGCAATGATCAAACTGCCGGAATTGACTCCCGCGACCTCTAGTCTGCTCGCCAGGGAACTGGGCAGGGAGTTCGACGCGGCTGAAGTCCTGGCCGTACAGGGCGGAGCCGACGTCGCAGCGGCCTTCAGCCGTTTGCAGTTCGACCATCTGCTTTTCACGGGGTCGACTGAAACCGGCAGGAAAGTCATGATGGAAGCGGCGAGGAACCTGGTGCCGGTCACCTTGGAGCTGGGAGGAAAATGTCCGGTCTTCATCGGCAGGAGCGCGGACATCGACGTGACTGCCGCGCGTCTGGCGCACGGGAAATTGCTGTTTGCGGGGCAGGTATGCGTAACGCCGGACTATGTGCTGGCGCCGCGGCAGGTGGCGGAGCGCCTGGCCGAAGGGATACTTGCGCACGCACAACAGCTATATCCCTCGATTGCCGGCAATGACGACTACTCCGCCATAATCAGCGACAGGCATTGCGCCCGCTTGCAGACCCTGGTGGACGATGCCGTGGCGAAAGGCGCAAGCGCGAGGCAACTGCACGGCGCGCAAGCGCGCCCGGCGGGGACGCGCCAGTTCCCGTTGACGCTGCTATTGGAGACGAGCGCCTCGATGGCGGTCATGCGCGAGGAAATCTTCGGCCCCATTCTGCCTGTCATCGGCTGCGACTCCTTCGAGGAGGCGGCCCGCTATGCCCGGTCGCTGACGCGTCCTCTCGCATCCTACTATTTTGGCGATGACCCGGAGGAAATACGCTGGCTGCGGGAGAATTTCCAGGCCGGGTCGCTCACCCTCAACGACGTCGTGTCCCAGCTTTTTCACGAGCAGATTCCGTTCGGCGGGGTCGGCGCCAGCGGTATGGGCCGATATCGTGGGGTCGCTGGATTCAGGACGTTCAGCAACCTGATGCCCGTCGTCACGCAGAATGCCGCGGAAGCCAAGCTTGAGAAGTTCAGGCCGCCGTATCCCGCCGGTTGATGGTATGGGGCGGAAAGCGGCACCGGGGAATCCGGTGAGCCGCTGTGCACCTCTGGCCCGCGTGCGCCGCCTTGCCGCAACGGTTGCGCTCAAGAAGCGTTACCGGCCTGCCACCAACGTACGCTCCACGCGCGTCTTTCGCCCTAGATAAGGCAACAAACTGAGCAATCCCAGCATGGCCAATGCGGCTCCAACCCACAGCGGCGAACGCACGCCATAGCCCGCCGCGATGCCCAGGCCGCCGATCCACGCGCCAGCCCCCAACCCGATATTGATCACCGAAGTATGGACGGTATTGACCAACGCGCCCGGATGCGCAGCCTGCATGACGCGCGCAATCATCGCGGGATTCATGGGTACGCCGACCAGGCCGATCACGATCAACGCACCCAGGCTGAGAATCTGGTTACCAGCAAATACCGCGAACAACGCCAAGGTTGCGCCCAGCACGATCAAGCCGCCAGCCATGATGGGCATGGCGTGTTTGTCCGCATAGCGCCCGACGACCATATTTCCCAGCACGTTGGCCGCGCCGTAGACGCCCAGCAGCCAGGGAATTGAGGATGCGGCGAAGCCCGTCACTTCGGTCAGGATCGGGGCGAAGTAGCTGAAGGCTGCAAACGTCGCGCCGATGATCAAGCCGCTGGTGGCGAAAGCCGCCCACAGGTGCCGGTTTTTGAACTCGGCCAGTTCCGCGGCCAGGCTGGCCGCGGCCGATGCCTTGGCAGACGGCACCAGGATCGTGATCACCCCTGCACACAGCACGGCCAGCGCAACCACCAGCCAAAAGCTGGCGCGCCAGCCCAGGTGCTGGTCGATGACCGTGGCGATGGGAACACCCAGCACCGTTGCCAGCATCAAGCCTCCGATCACGATGGACGCCGCCCGGCCGCGCGACTGCATGGCCACGATCTCGGCGCAGATCGCCAGCGACACGCCAAAGCACGCGGAGCCTGCCACCCCCGTGGCGACCCGGGCGAACGCCATGACTTCGTAGCTGGTCGCGGATGCGGCGACCGACTGCGCGATTGCGTAGAAGCCCAGCAGCCAGAGCAGGGCCTTCTTGTTGGGTATGCGCAGCTTGATCAGGCCTACCGTGAGCAAGGGGCCGCCGACGACCATGCCGATGGCATACAGCGAGATGAGGTAGCCGATCTGCGTCACTGAAACGCCGAAGGCCTGCGTCAGCGACGCCATCATGCCCGCCACCATGAACTCGGACGTGGTCAGCGAGAAGATCGTCAATCCCAGGATGTAGACCGCTAGTGGCATGGGGAAACTCCTAAAGTTTATTGGTCAGTACAGAATTGCCCCAAAAGAACCGGCCAGGGGCCGGTGGCTATTTTTGGGGTAGTCGACGACTCGTTGGGTTCAGCAGCGGGACGATGGGAACACGACCTCGCGCGCGTGCGCTGTCATGGGGTAGGGGACTCGGCGTCAACTGTGCGGTTGAGCGGTGCAAAGGCCACCGCCTTGATCTCTACCAGCCCGCCATCGGGGTTCAAATCAGCAACTTCCAGTTCCACAGCGGCAGGATACGGAGCGAAAAAAAACTCATCGCGGACCCGTCCGATGGCGGCCAACTGGCCAGCCTTGTCCAGTTCCAGGTGGTCGCTGCCGAATACATGGAACATCTGCAGCTCGATCACATCTTCCAGCTGCGCGTCGCAAGCCAAGAGCAGGCGCTCGATCTGTCTGAACACGTCGCGCAGTTCATCGCAGAACGCCGCGACGCTCATCGGCTCGTTGGATCTGTTGCTGGCAACTATGCCGGAGAGGTACACAAAGTCGCCTGCTCGGCGCGCGGGGGCATAGTGAAACTGCGCAACATCCGATTCCAGTGAGGAGGGAATTGCGACAGCCCCCGTTTTGGTTGCTACGAGCCGGACGTCGATGCTTGCAGGGTGGTTCATATAGCGCTTCCAGGTTTATAGTGTACTAATTGGTAAACAATAAGGGAAAAAAATAGGCCTGGGCCTGTGGTTCGTGGTGATTCAAAGGAGGGGATCTATCGCGCTATGGCGCTGTTGCTCACAGGCCTGCCAAGGTACCTTCCAGCACATCCTGCAGAAACGCCCGATCCGGCATGGATTGCCCCAGGATGCGCAGCCCGTAGTAGCTGGCGAGGAACGCGCGCGTCATTTCCAATGCGAGCCGTTCACCAGACAGTTCGCCATTGCGTTGGCCGACGGCGATAACGTGGCAGATTGTCGCTTCCAGCTTGTTGACATAGCTTCGGTTGATCCGGTCGATGACCGGATCTTTGCTGCTGCGCTCCATGACCGAAAAAAGCGCCATGCAACTACGGCGCCGGCTTGGATCCAGGTCGCCGTCAACGCCCCATTGCAGCAGCGCCCGCAATCTGTCCTTGGCGCTGCCAGGGCCGTTGAGGATCTCCGTTTGCGCCTGGAGTCCCAGCTCCTGATAGCGGCGCAGGGCTTGCTCATAGAGGTTCTGTTTGCTGCCGAAGGCATGGTAGAGGCTGCCGCGCCCCAAGCCTGTGCGCTCACATAACTCCTGCGTTGAGCTGGCTTCGTATCCATTGGTCCAGAAAACGTCCATGGCGGCGTCTATGACGGCAGTGTCGTCGTACTCCTTGGGCCTTCCACTCATGATCACTGTCCTTCGCCGCTGTTCACGCGTCGGATTATAGGTATTATTTTACTGACTGGTAAACAACTATTTTGGATGCCCTCGCGGCGAGCAGCAGCACCGCAAGTCCTTGGCCATCTCCTGGCGCCTGCAATTTCGTTCAAGACGGAGCCGTGCGGCACTCGGTAAAAAGCGTCTCCACCAGTGGCAAGGACATCCATCTGAAATGGCCCACTCCAACCGTTCCCGAACTGCCCGATTGCCATTCTTTCACCTCCCGGTTGCCGAGCTGACGAACGCCTTGGTGGCGTTCCTGTTTGCGGCATCGGCGCCGGTGACGATCATCATGAGCGCGGGCGCGAAAGGGGGGCTCAGCCAATCCGACATCGCGTCATGGATCTTCGCGGCCTTCTCCATCAACGGCATCCTGACCGTGGCCATGTCTGCGATCTACCGGCAGCCCCTGGCGTTTTTCTGGACGATTCCAGGCACCGTGCTGGTCGCCAGCGCGCTGCAGCACCTGACTTTCGCCGAGGTCATAGGCGCTTATCTCGTCACGGCCATCCTGATCCTTGCCCTGGGGCTGACCGGATGGGTCAAGCTTGTGATGGATCGTCTGCCATTGCCTATCATCATGGGCATGGTCGCCGGCGTGTTTCTGAACTTCGGTCTGGACTGGATACGATCGTTTGCTTCGGACCCGTGGCTTGCCGCGGCCATGACGGTGACCTTCTTCGTGCTTTCGGCCTTTCCTGCCGTTCAGAAATGGCTCCCGCCCATGGTCGGCGTGCTGATTGTTGGCATTGTGTCGCTGGTGATTGCGGGCGAGGCTCCGCGCATTGAAGGCGTGACGGTGGCCAATGCGCTGGCGCAGCCCAATCTCTATGTGCCCGTCTTCTCGTGGCCCGCGATTCTCGAATTGGTCGTGCCGCTTACGGTCACCGTGGTGGCGGTCTACACACCACAAGGCGTGTCCCTGCTGAGAAATGCGGGTCATAGCCCGCCCGTCAATGCGATTACCAATGCCTGCGGTATTTTCTCGGCCATTACCGCGTTTTTCGGTTGCGTGTCGACATGCCTGACCGGCCCCTCAAGCGCCATCCTCGCATCGGGCGAATGCAGAAGCCGTCACTGGCTCGCAGGCATCTTCCTGGGGATCCTGGCGATTTTGTTCGGGGCGTTTTCTCCGATCGTGACGCAGGCCATGCTGGCTACGCCCACGACGTTTCTTGCTTCGCTTGCCGGTCTTGCGCTGTTGCGCATCTTGCAGGGAGCCTTCCAAACATCCTTTAGCCAGAAATTCTCGCTGGGGGCGTTGGTCGCATTTCTGGTGACGCTGGGCAGCCCCGCACTGTTTGGTATTGGCGCGCCGTTTTGGGGGATCGTCTTCGGCGTCGTCACAAGCTTGATGCTGGAGCGCCCGGACTGGACCCGCTCTTGAAACGGTTGCGCGGGCGTCGCGCGATCCTGTCCGATGGACTAGTACAACAATGGAGAAACTATGGGCGATATTGACGCGGCTTTGGCAGACGCGAGCACGCTTTATCCTGGCGCCGTTGTGGCGCGCTTCAGCGGGACATCATCCAGCCGCATCACTGCGGCTAGGTACGTCGATATGGAGCATTCAGCTGCGCTGGCGCCTGATGCCATTTTCCGTATTTCGTCCATGACCAAGCCGATCACGGCGGTCGCGCTCATGATGTTGATCGAAAGACTCGATATCGAGCTGACCGAGCCCGTGGCCAAGTGGTTGCCCGAGCTCGGCAAGCCCAAGGTACTGGTCGATTTGCATGGCGACCTGGATCGAACGGTCCCGGCGAAGCGCGAGATCACCATCGAGGACATCCTGACGTCCCGGCTCGGTACCGGCATCGTGCCCGCCGCTCCGGGCAGCACGCCGATCCAGCGGGAAATCGCGCGCCAACAACTGGTGGGCTTTGATGCCCCTCGGCCTGCCTCGGCCATGGGGCCGGATGAGTGGCTTCGCAGGCTCGGCGCCTTGCCGCTATTGGCCCATCCCGGCGACCAGTGGTTTTACTCGGTCGCGTCCAATGTGCAGGGAGTGCTGATCGCCCGGCTCTCGGGCATGGCATTGTCTGAGTTCCTGAGGGCGCGGGTGTTCGAGCCCTTGGATATGAAGGACACCGGCTTTTACGTCCAACCCGGGCAGTTGCCCCGCCTCACGCCCGCCTATTCCAGCGACCTCCGGCTTGCCGACGGACCGAGAGAGGGGAGCGCTTGGGCGCAGCCCCCCGCATTTGAAGGCGGCGAAGGCGGTTTGGTGTCAACGGCGGCCGACTACCTGGCCTTTGTACGCATGCTGCATGCCGAGGGGGAAACGCCCAAAGGCCGGCTGCTGGGCAAGACTTGGGTCAGGCGTATGCTGACCGACCAGCTTACTGCCGGACAGCGCGCCGGCGCAGCCGGGTTTCTCGATGGCCGCGGCTGGGGTTACGGCGTTTCGGTCGACGCAGGGCGGTCCCTCACGGACGGCTTGCAAGGAACCGCGGGCTGGTCAGGAGGACTCGGCACCTCATGGCTCAGCGACCTTTCCCGCGATCGGGCGGTAGTGGTCATGTGCGCGAGGGCGCTTGATGCGCCTGCGGTCTATGCGGATCATCAGGCGCTTCAGCAGGCTGCGCTTCGCTAGGGTCCGCGCTGCATTCCTACTGGCTCCAGCCCCGCCCGAGGGTTGGGCCGGGAAAATGCTTGCGTCACTTCGATTCATGAGGCGTCGACCTCGTCAAAACCGATAGCAACAACGCAGCCGCTGCCAGGGCCGCGGCAATAAAGCCCAGATTGATCGCTCCGACCCATTCGATTCCAAGCCCGCCGATCGATCCGGACAGTGCGATGGCGAGATAGAGGATGGCCTGGTTGAGCGAGATGAGGACGGCTGCGGCATCAGGTTTGAGCGAGATCAGGCGGTGTTGTTGAGGTGTCGTGATGGCAAAGGCTGCGACTCCATAGAACGCGATCATCACGAACGCCGCCAGCAGGCTTTGCGTCGCCAGCGGCAAGACCAGCATGGCGGCAATCAACCAAAGCAGGGCAAGAATCACAACTCTCGGCCCGCCAATACGGTCCGCAAGCATCCCGGCGCCCAGGTTTCCGATGGTCCCCACGATGCCTAGGGTCGTCATCAGCCCCGCCAGATAGAAGCTATTCGCCTGGGTGGCCGATTCAAAGATGATGCCGATATAGGTGTACGGCATATAGACCGCCGTGAAGGCCAAGAGCGTTACGCCGAGCACGGCAAGAATCCGGGGCTCCAACAACAGGCGGAATTGCTGGCGCAGTCCATGGGCAGCGTCAACGGCCAGTGTCGCGGGAATGGCGCGGAAGACGCCGATGACGCCGATCGCGGCGAGGCCCGTTGCCAGCCACATGGTCGATCGCCAGCCGAACACCCCGCCGAAGGCAGTACCCAAGGGCGCGCCCAACGCGGTCGCCGCGGTAAAGCCGCTGACCACCAGCGCGATGGCTTTGCCCCGATGCTCCGGCGCGACCATGGCAGCGGCGGTCACGGTGGCTGTCGGAACGAACATGCCCACGCCCAGCGCGGCCACGACCTGCCCAAGCAGGACTTGCAGGTAAGAGGGCGCGAGCGCGGTCCAGGCGCTGCCCAGGAGGTACACGGCCGATGCGGCGACCAGCACTGTCCTGCGTTGCCAGCGCACCGTCGCGGTCGTCAGGATCGGGCCTGCAATCGCGCAGGTCAGCGCGAATATCGTGATCACCTGGCCCGCGACGGAGGGGGAAATTTCAAGCGAGCGACTGAGCAGCGGTAGCAGACCCGCCAGCACGAATTCACCAGTTCCGACGACGAACACGCCGAAGGCGAGCATGGAAACTGCGAGCCACTGGCTCTTTGCCGCTGGACGGGGAGCCTCGCGTGAGGATGGCAATGTGGAATTGAGCATGACTGGTCCTTTTGGCGCTGCGACGCGGGCGCCGCGCCAAGTTGGCGATTTTTGGGGTGGGCCACACAAAGCCGCCGGCCTGAAAGCGGGGAGGCGCTGGTCGCCTCGTTTCCGCCTCTTGCCAGCGTGTTCATATCGACCCGTAGTTGAGTTCAGGTTTTCTTTAATATATACGACCGTACGTATATATGTCAAAGCCTGTAGCGACAGCGCGAGCCGACGTCCAGCGGCATGGAAGTGCCGCTTAGGGCGCGCTATTTCGGGCTTTTTTGCTGCTCATTGAGCGTTGATATACTCGCCCGGTTGCGATCCGGCCATGCCTCTGAAGGTTTGCGGCAATTCGCCTGAAATGATCGAGCAACCTCCGGAGCATCAGGCGAGATGGCTTGTTGAACCTGCTTGCAAAGCAGGCGCCGCACGAGAAACGAGTGAATTACGTAATGGGAGATATTGGATGCGCTTAAAGGCTCTTGCTCTGTGCTTGATGGCTGGATGGGGTACTGCCGCCGCGGCACAAGACAGCACGCAAACCCTGCAGCAAGCCTTGAGGCAGATACCGCAGGTAGTGCTTGCCTCCCCTGAAGCGATGCAGGTGTTCTTCATGGACGTGCAAGCCTGGCGGGGATTGGAGCAGGCTGGGCCGTCGGCCGATGGCATGCGCAGATTGGGCATCGCGCAATCGATCAGTCCGCTTCAATCCATCGGCTATGGCCTGGACCCGTGGTCCGATAACGCAAGAATCCGCTTTGATGAGCTGTCCTATTTCGCCGGATTTGGCCAGGCGCCCGGCAACGTTGCGTATTGGGGGCTGAAGGACAGGCAGGCCGCGGACAACTTGGTGGATCGCCTGAAACAGGCCGGTTTCGCTACGGTGAATGGCGATGTCGCGAGCGTGATCGCCAATGGCGAGGCCAACAAGCCCGACATGACCAAGGCCAACGGACGCGATCCGTGGAGAGGGACGATGGGCAGCGCAAGCTTCGTTCTGCCGCTGGATGCGGCGTTGGTGCAAGCGTCCGCGCCAACGGGAATGAAAATGCTGGGTCAGCCCAAGCCGTCCGTGGCGGACAGTGAAATCGTTGCTGCCTCTCTGACCGGTCTGAAGGAGGCGGTGCCCGCGGCCAACGGCCAGATCGTGCAGGCGGCGATCATATCGCCTGTGCTGGGATTGCAGGCTGCCGACCCGAGCAAGGTCATATCTTCCTCGCCGGACGATATGGAGACCGCGAAGCAGAAGCTCAAAGCCTTGGCCGAATCGAGCGGACGCGGCATCCCGCCTTACTTTGCGGGTGTGATTGCGGACGTGCAGATCAAGAATGCGCCTGCGGTCGTGATTTCGCTGTCCTATGCCGATTGCGCGACCGCCAAGCAGGCCGTGGACGGCGTGGCTGCCGCCTGGAAGCAAAGCATGGCCAACGCGGTGCAGGCCGAGGTTTCGGTGCGTACCGTCCCGGCCGGCAAGCTGTGCGCCGCAGTCGTCAGCGTGACGGCGCCGAAAGCGGAGAATGCCGGCAATCCGATACTGGCGCAGGTCATGAATCGCTACATGCGGCGCGAATTCACGGTCCTGCAGATCGGTTCGTCGCTCTGAACTTCCACCCCCGCCAGGGCCAGTCGTCATGCGCGGCAGACGGCCCAGGCAGAGGGAGGGCAGTTACGGACGCAAGCCGCAGATATCGCGCAACTGCGCGATGTCTGGTTCCACTCCCAGGCCCGCCTCGTTTCCGAGGTTGGCCTTTCCTTCGACGATCCTGCCCAATGCCGGGCTGAGTGCTGCGCGCAGGGGATTCTCGTTGGCATCGATTTCGAGCATGCCGCCGGCTTGTCCCCGTGCCGCCAGGATGTGCGCCGAGGCGAGCTGGCCGACGCCTGCGCCGAGGAAATGCGGGCAGTAGCGCAGTCCTGCCTGGTGGATCCGGTCGATGACGGGCAGGCAACCGGAAATGCCGCCCCATTTGGCCAGATCCGGCTGTACGACATGCAGCGTCTTGCTGTTGATCATCGCGTCGAAGGCATCAGGACCGATGAGGTTCTCTCCCGCCGCGAGCGGGATGCCCGCATTCTCAGCCAGCTGCGCCCATTCCGATAGGGGGCGGTCGGCGCGCAGCGGCTCCTCCAGCCATCCAGGCGTGAACTCGCTCAAGCGGCTGGCCATGCGCAGCGCGCCTGCCAGATCCCAGGCCTGGTTGGCGTCCAGCATGAGTTCATTGCCTTGGGGCAGCCGGGCATGAACCGTCCTCAGGTTTGAGAGGTCCCGCTCTTCGCCGAAGCCCACCTTGAGCTTGAACGCGCGATAGCCCTCCGCATGTTTGGCGAGCACCGTGTCCTCGGGACGATCCGGGTTGATGCCGCTTGCGTAGACACGGATCACACCTGAAGCGCCACCCAGGAACTGCCAAAGCGGAACGCCCGCCCGGCGGGACAGCATGTCCCACAGCGCGAGGTCGACCCCGGCAATCACCTGCGAGATGGGGCCCGGCTCGCCGGACTGGATGGCAAGCACCGCGGTGCGCGCGCTCATGTGGGCAAACGCCGCTTCAGCCGAGGCGTAGGGCTGGCCGACGACCAGCGGCGCCACTACGGTTTCAAGCAGGCGGGCGCGGTGTTCCGCGCCGCAGGCGGGAAAGTTGCACCAGACCTCCCCCCAGCCCACCGCGCCGTCCGCGTCTTCTACCCGCACGAGCAGGGCGGGGCGGTCATACATGGTGCCGAACGAGGTCTGTACCGGACGTTTGACGGGCCAGCGCAGGACGTAGGCCTCGACGCGCGCCAGCGTGAAAGGCCCGACGGCCGGGGACTGTTTGACATTAGGGTTTGTCATGGCTTTAAGATATTAAGTGCTGGTCTATAGTATGTTTAGCACTTACGGATTGCAACTCAGGTCTAACCCTCTATACACACCATGCGCCTTCCGTCCTTCATCTCGCGCCCGCTGCTCATCGCGGCGCCCTGGCTATGCATCCTCGCGCTGTGGCTGGCGGTACGCGCCAGCGGGCTTGTCAGCCCCGCCCTGGTGCCTTCGCCCGCGGCTGTCATCGAAAAGTTCATCGAGCTCTCCAAGGATCGCCTGTGGCTGGACATCTGGATGTCGGCGCGCCGCGTCTTCACCGGAGTCGCGCTGGGCATCCTCGCCGCGGTGCCGGTAGGTTTTTGCCTGGGCTGGTATCGCGGGCTGCGGGTCTTTATCGATCCCGTCATCAACTTCTTCCGCGCGCTTCCGCCGATCGCGCTGATTCCGCTGGTGATCGTCTACTTCGGGATCGGCGAATCGGCCAAGACCGTGATCCTGTTCTACGCCTCGTTCTTTGCCGGCGTCATCGTGATGTATGAAGGAATTGCGCAGATCAGCCCGATCTTCGTGCGCGTTGCCCGCACGCTGGGCGCCAATGACCTGGAAATCTTCGCCAAGGTCATAGTCCCGTTGACCGTGCCGCACATCCTGACGGCCATCCGGGTGGCGCTGGGCGTGGCCTGGGCCACGCTGGTGGCGTCTGAACTTATCGCCGCCCAGCAGGGGCTCGGCGCGCTCATCCAGAACGCGTCGTCGTTTTTCCAGCTGGACGTGATCTATGTCGGGATCATCTGCATCGGCCTCATCGCCATGCTGATGGACCTGGCCCTGAGGGCCGCAAGCCGGCACCTGGTCGCGTGGCAAGACCGCATCGCCTGAGACCATCCCGGACATCCATGACCATGACCATGAGCACCCAACTGCGCAGCGTGGATACCGCCACGCCGAAGCCGTCCCAGGAACCGAAAGTCAGGATCCGATTCGATAACGTCAGCGTGGATTTTCCTACCGCCACGGGGCCGATGAGGGTGGTGGACGGCGTGACCCTGGACATCCGGGAGGGCGAGTTCGTGTCCATCATCGGCCCGTCGGGCTGCGGCAAGACGACCTTGATGAATATCGTGGGCGGATTCGTACAGCCTAGCGCTGGCGCCGTGACGCTGGATGGGCAGCCCGTCACGGCCCCCGGGCCGGACCGGGGCGTGATCTTCCAGGAATACGGCGTGTTCCCGTGGCTCACGGTCCGCGGCAACATCGAATTTGGCATGAAGCTCGCGGCCAACAAGGTCAGTGCGCGGGAACGCGCCGAGATCTGCCAGCGCTATATGAAGCTGATGGGCCTGACCGACTTCGCCGATCACTTTCCCAAGCACCTGTCCGGCGGCATGCGGCAGCGCCTCGCGATTGCGCGCGCCTACGCCGTCAAGCCGCAGTTCCTGCTGATGGACGAGCCCTTTGGCGCGCTGGATGCGCAGACCCGGACCGCCATGCAGGACCTCCTGCTCGAAGTGCTGCAGACCGAAGGCAAGACGGTGATGCTGATCACCCATTCGGTAGAGGAAGCCATCTACCTGTCGTCAAAGATCGTCGTGGTCACTGCCCGGCCTTCAAAAGTCCGGAAGGTGATAGAGGTGCCTTTCGGCTACCCCCGTTCGGAGCGGGTCCACGAGGCCCCGCGCTTTGTCGAATTGAGCCGCGAGATCCGGGAACTGGTCATGTTCGAGTATCAAGCCCAGGCCCGCCAATCCGTCCGGCCGACCGATTGAGCCGGCGTCAGCAGCCCCACAGCAAGGAGACTCCATGAAGCTCGACCGCAGAACCCTACTCAAGGCCGGCATGGCCGCGTCCATCGCAGCAATCGCGGCGCCCGCCATCGGCCAGGCGCGCAAGAAGCTGCGCGTGGGCTACCTGCACACGCCCGCCGTCGACGGACATTTGTGGCTGGGCCTGCAGATGGGCAGCTACGCCAAGCACGGCCTGGAACTGGAGCCCATCGTCTTTACCACGGGCCTCGAGATCTTCCAGGCCATGATAGGCGGCAGTCTCGACGTGCTGGCCACCGGCGCCGTCGTTTCGAACTTCCCCGCCCGCGGGCAGGGCAAGGTCTTTCTTGTGAACGACATCGAGTACGGCACCGCCCAGCTATGGGTGCGCGACGAGTCGATCAAGACCGTGGCCGACCTGAAGGGCAAGCAGATCTCGACCACCACGGGCACGACCGCCCATGTGTTCCTGGACCGGGCCTTGCGCGCGGCCAAGCTCGACCCGGGCAAGGACGTGCAGATCGTCAATCAGCGCATGGCCGATGCCGTGACCTCGTTTGTATCCGGGGCGGTCAGCGCGGTCGCGCTGTGGGTGCCGTTCGACACGATCGTCAGGTCCAAGGTCCCCCAGGCACGCATGCTGATCGACGCTTCCGCGTTCTATCCGGAGGCGGCGATCATGGGCGGATGGGCTGCCAGGAATGATTTCTACGAGGCCCAGAAGCCGGCCATCCGCAGCCTCATCGCCGCCTGGGGCGAGGCCAACGACGCCATCGTGAAAACTCCGGACGCCGCGGTGGAAACGCTGCAGAAGACGCAGTACAAGGATGTGCCGCTGGCCGAGTTCAAGGCGCAGTTCAAACAGGCTAAGTATTTCTCCACGGCCGAATGGCGCACCAAGTACGAGGACGGCTCAGTGACCCGCTGGCTGCAGCAGGTGACCGACTTCTTCGCGCAGGCGGGGAATATCCCGAATCCGGTACCCGCCTCGCGCTACTTCGATCCTTCGGCCTATCTGGAGGCGATCAAGGCATGAGCATTGCGGCTGGCACGGGCTTTGATTACATCGTCATCGGCAGCGGCTCCGCTGGATGCGTGCTGGCCAATCGGCTCAGCCGCGATCCCGCGGTGCGCGTGCTGCTGCTGGAGGCCGGTGCGGCGGCGCGTAACTTCTGGCTCAAGCTTCCGGTGGGCTATTTCAAGACCATCTACGATCCACGGTTTTCCCGGCTGTTTCCGGTCGAGGCCCAGGCCGAGACCGGCAATCGCACCATCCTCTGGCCGCGCGGGAAAGCGCTGGGCGGTTCTAGCGTCATCAACGGTCTGTTGTATATCCGCGGGCAGCATGAGGACTACGATGATTGGGCCGATCTTGGCGCTGCGGGCTGGGGCTATCGGGACGTGCTGCCGTATTTCAAGAAATCCGAACGCTACGACGCAGGCGAGTCCGAGTACCACGGGGCGTCGGGCGAACTCCGTGTCTCCAACCTGCGCAATGATCATCCCTACACGGCTGCGTGGGTGGAAGCAGCGGTCGAGTCCGGCTGCCGGCGAAATGACGACTTCAACGGCGCCGAATCGGAGGGTGTGGGGTCCTATCAACTGACGCTCGGCAGCCGTTGGCGTTGCGACGCCGCGACCGCCTTCCTGAATCCGGCCCGGTCACGCCCGAATCTGGTGATCGAGACCGGGGCCCACGTCACGCGCATCCTGATCGAAGACGGCCGGGCGCTAGGCGCAGAGTGGATGCAGGATGGCCAACTGAAACGCGCGATGGCGGACGCCGAGGTGGTGCTTGCCGCCGGCGCGCTGCAATCGCCCCAGGTGCTGCAGCTCTCCGGTGTGGGCGACGCGGCGCTGCTTGCCAGGCATGGCATCGCCGTCGCGGCGCATTCGCCGGAAGTCGGCCGCAACCTGCAGGACCATTACCAGGCGCGCGTGATCGTCAAATTGAAGCAGCGCATGTCGCTCAACGACGCGGTGCGCAATCCGTTCAGCCTCGCTGGGATGGGGGCGCAGTGGCTGTTCCAGGGCAGGGGACCGCTTACGGTGGGCGCGGGCCAGGTCGGCGGACTGGCGGCGACCGAGCACGCGGTGGGCGGCCGGGCAGACATACTCTTCAATGTCATGCCGTTGTCGGTCGACAAACCCGGCGACCCGCTGCATCGGTTTTCCGGATTCTCCGCGTCGGCCACGCAATGCCGGCCCGATTCGCGCGGAAATGTGGAGATCGTGGGCACGGATCCCTTTGCATCGCCGCGTATCGTTTCGAACTACCTGACCGAGCCGCGCGATGCGAAGGTCCTGGTCGCGGGGTTGCGCATGTTGCGCGATATCTATGCCCAGCCGTCGTTCCGCGACTTGGTGACCGGCGTAGAGTACCTGCCGGGGAACGACGTGACGACTGCCGCTGCATTGGAGCAATTCGCCCGCAACAAGGGCGGAACGGTATTCCATCCCGCCGGCACCTGCCGCATGGGCGGCGATGCCGGATCGGTGGTCGATGCGCGCTTGCGCGTCCGCGGGATCGAGCGCTTGCGGGTCATCGACGCTTCGGTCATGCCCCGCATGGTGTCGACGAACACGAACGCCGCCGCGATCATGATCGGCGAGAAGGGCGCCGCGCTGATCCTGGAGGACGCGCGCGGCGGAGTCCGGCCACCCACGCGTGATATAGTCGCGGACACTTTGACGCCATGATTCTCGACACCGCCCAAGCCCCTCTTTACGTTCAACTTTCGGATCTGTTCCGACAGCGGATCCTGAAGGGCGTGTGGAAGAACGGTGACAAATTGCCCTCGCTCGACGCGCTGGCCGAAGAGTTCCACGTGGCCAAGGTCACGGTGCGCCAGGCGATCGAAAGGCTCACCCGCGACGGGCTGCTTTCACCGCAACGGGGGCGCGGTACCTTCGTGACGGGGGAGCCCCAGGACAACCGTTGGTTCCGGGTCGAGACCACGCTCGAGAACCTGTCCAGCGTCTATCGGGATACGCACCCGACCATACTCAATATCGACGAGTCGACGCGCACGCCATTGCTGAACGAGTCCGACGGCGTTGCCGCGGAGAAGTACGTCTTCATGCGGCGTATCCATACGCGCAACGGGCAGCCGTATTGCGTCATCAATATCTACCTGGACGCCGCCATCTTTGCAAAGCACCCCACGCGCTTTCGCAAGGAAACCGTCATTCCTATTCTGATGGGCATGTCCTCGGTGGATATCGTCTCCGCCCGCCAGGTGCTGACTATATCGACAGCCGATGTCGAGGTGGCGCAGCATTTGGGCATCAATGTGAATGCGCCCGTGGCGGAAGTCCGGCGCGTGTTCACCGGGCCGGAGCGACGCGTCATCTACCTGGGTGAGGTGACCTATCGCGGCGATTTCGTGCGCATGGAAATCGATCTGAAGCCCTGATGGCGGAAAGGCTGCCCGTCGCGTTTGCGTGGGCAAGCCTGTCGTGCACGCGTCCCGGGATTATCGGACGTCGGCCAGTCCTTCAATGGCGCCGCGCGCGTGGACGATGAACGCCGCTGTTTCGGCCTGATGCCGCTGCGCCAGATCGTCTTCCTCTTGCCCCAGATAGATCGCTCGTGCCTTGCCGAGGACGGCGCGATAGGGCGGTTCCAACCTTTCCAGCAGCCACGTCGCCGCCAGTTCCTTCGAGGCGATGCCGCCGGATACGGCCGTGTACCAGATGCGGGCCAGCGCGAGGATGATGTGTTTTTCATCGCCGGCCCAGTCTTCGGGCGCGTTCCACTGCGCAACGGTGTCGAGCAGCGCCCGCCTCAGATCGTCGCGGGGCACGGCCTCGAAAATCTGGTCGGCCTGCGGGCCCATGATGGGGATGCTGTGGCCACGGGCCTTGGTGAGCAGGATGGCCAGGTCGTGGTCCAGCATGGGCGGCTCCACGACGCCCGCCTCCAGTTCGGCGCGCAGCCACTCTCCGAACTGGAGCTCGCGCCTGGCCGGGTGGCGCCAGGGCACGATGTGTGCACGCGCCAGCACTGTGACTTCCAGTGCGCGCAAGCTGGGCGATGAACCCGGTGGAGCGGATGCAGCCAGCAAAGCCATGGCCAGCGCACGGAGCGCGGCCTCGCCGGGCGGCTGGGCGACGCTGACGAGCAGGTCGATATCGCTGTGGGGTTGCAGCCCGCCGTCCACGGCGGAGCCGAACAGGTGGATGGCGGCAAGGCCAGTGCCGAGATGCCGTTCGATGAGGCTTTTGGCTTGCGCGATCTGGGGGACGATGGGAGGAGGGATCAGTAGGGCCATGCGTCGATAGTAGCCAAGATTTCGCGCAGCCGGCAGACCGATGGCTGTAGCGGCGAACTGTTCGTTCCCGCAGGCCACGGCTGCGAAGCTGACGCTGGTACTATGCCGGCGCTAGGCCCGAGTCCCATGATCCCCATGAGCCCAAGACAGGCACCGAGATGATCCGTTTACTGTTCCGAGCAGGCGCCCTGGCCGCAGGCGTCCTGATGACGATGGCCAGCCAGGCGCAATCGCCGGCGCAACCCGCCAATATCGGCGGCTGGCGCCAAGTGTCGGATAGCCAGTTCAACCGCCAATTCCATTTCTCGATGCTGCCCAGCGTGGCGGCCATCGGCAGCAACTGGGCGGTCTACGACTCCCGCGCGGGGAAGGTGGTGTGCTGCCTGGTCGTGGCAGGGCCCGAAGTTTCCGAAGAGCAGTTGGGTAGCGTCTACGACATTCCGGGCCCCTGGATCACCGATCTGACCAATGGCTGGAACCTGGACGCGGCGCCTTACCGGCCGCGCGTGCAGTTGCTGCGGGTCGACGGGGAGTTGCGCGACTACGAGTTCGCCGATGTCGGCGACGGGGTCGGCGGGCTGCTGGTGCCCGACCATGCCGATGCGGCCGCAGCACGTACGCTGGAGATCGATGGCCAGCGCTATGCCGTGGAGCGCAAGGATACGGCGCTCGCCGACGATGATGGCGGCGTTTATACGTATAGCCTGCGCCCAACCCATGGCGGCGCGCCGCTGAAGATCGAGGTTCCCATCGGAACCTATTGAGCAAGGGAGGCAGCGATCAGCGCATGAACCTGACCCTGCAAGTCGAGGACGCCCCGCTTACTGACGACGACATCCTGCTGCTGCGCAAATGCAGCCGCGGGAGACTGCTGATGGCCGGGTTCGGCGTCTTCGTGGTGCTGCTGCTGGCGCTTGCCGTGTTGACCTTTATCGCGCTTGGCCTGTCCGAGTGGCGCACGCTGGACTTCGGCGTGGGCGCGATATTGCTGGCGGCCATCACCGTGATGGGAGCGCTGGCGGTGTTTTTCGGGCGCAAGCTGCTGCGCATGCCGCGAGGCTGGCGCAGCCTCGACCGGGCGCTCAAGGGACGGCTGGCCAAGCAGATCGTTTCAGGCCGGCTGACCTCATTCGGTCCGGGCGGCTCGACGCCGGGCGTGTGCTACGGATTCGGCGTGCAGCGCGTGGAGGCAGCCTTGCCGTTCTGGAACGAGATCGCCAGCGACACCCGTAGCGGGCACGGGCCGGTGACGGCCGTGGGCTTGACGGATCTGCCCGTGCGCCTGCACCTGCTGACCCTGCAGCCAGACGCGCCTGCCGTGCTGTTGCGGGCGGAATACCCCATGAGCGCGGAGTCCCTGGTCGCTGTCGAGGAAATCAGCGATGCCGACCGTGCGGCCGTGCGCAGGGAAGAGTTGGACGCGCGCAAGTTCATGCTGATCTTTGCCCTTGTGCCGCTGGTGGGAGGGCTGTTTTTGCCCCCACTGCTGTTCGTCGCGGCGATCTTTGCGATGCTGGGGATGCTGTTCGGCATGCGCAGTCGCAAACTGCAGCGGGGGCTATACAAACATGGTGTGCGGGGAGTGGTCGAAGAGGCCGTGGTCTATCGGTTGCGCAGCCCCAACTCCTCGATCGTCTCGTTGGTCCACAACTACCGTATCGGCGGCGTGATGTATCGGGTCGAATACCTGGGCGACGTGGTCGAACCGGGCAGGTGCGTCGAGTTCGAATTCCTGGATGGCGGCCTGAAGGGGCAGACCGCACTGTTCTTCCGCGTGGACGGCGAGCCTGCGTAGGCGTCAATGAATCGGCGGGATTGTCATCAGTGGATTCCGCCAAGCAAAAGGAGAGTAGTGTGTCCGTACCCATAGACGTGTCCGGCGAGCCCGCAGGCTCGGTGAGCGAGGCAGGGCATTATCTGGTGAGCCTGACCGCGGCGGGCAGCCATGTCTTCGCACGCGAAGCAGGGCGCGGCAATCTGATCATCGGCCCGGCCGGCATGGGCAAGAAGGCTGATCTGCACGTGGCTGGCGACGAGGCCATCAACTGGGCTGCATTTGAACCGTTCTCCACGCCTGCCGGCTCGCCGTGGCCGCGGCATATCGATTATTACGGCAACGACAGCGGTTTCTTCGGCTGGTCGCAGGATCGTGAAATCGAGCAGTTCAGCTGGGCGCCGGCATACTCAGGCAGGCGCGCCATCGACGCAGGCGCAGCAAGAATCGAGACGCTGCGCATCCGGCTGAACCAGGTGTCGGGGCATCTTGAAGCCAGGTTGCCTCAAGTCCGTGACCTGGAGCTGTTTGGCGACCTGACGCGCATTGCCGTGGCAGGCGAACTGCCCGACATGTTGTTGCTGCGGCCGGCGCTGGGGCGCCGGACTGGCGCGACGCCTTACGCCTTGCCCGACCTCGGCCCGCTGCAGGAAGTGCGCGCGCTGGCGCTGCACGGCGCGCCGCTGGGGCAGCCCATTTCGCTGCAGGGAATCGATCGCTTTCCGGCGTTGGAGAGTCTGTCGCTCTGGGGCGGCTTCAGCGGCTGGGAGGCGCTTGCCCGCCTGCCGCGCCTGACAAGTCTGGAGATCCGGTTCACGCCCGATCTGGACGGCTTGCCGGAACTGGCCAGTTGGCCCGCGCTGGATAGGTTCATCGCCTACAACGTCGACGAAGCCGCGGGCAAGCGCTTGAAGGCGCAGATGAAGGCGCGGGAGAAGGTCCGCGCATGGGGCGGTTACAACTCCGTCTCCCAACTGCGCAAGCGGGAGTGGTGGCAAAGCGAGTACGGCCGGCCATTCTCGGGCTGGAACAGCCGCATGGCGAAGTCGGCGAATTCGGCCTACGACACGGCCCGGTCGGCGCTGGAAAGCGCAAGCAATGCCGCCGAGGTGCAAGCCGCAATCTCCGCCTTTACCCGCCACTTCAACGGCATGAAGGGGATCGAGACCGCGGAGCGCGAAGACATAGGCGAGGCGGTGTGGCAGTTCAGCCAGCTTGCTCAGGTCGAACGGCTGGGCGTAAGCGATGCGCAGACGCAGCGCTGGTTCGACGAGGCGAGGGACTACTGAGGCTTTGCTTCCCGCCCCGCGCCGCGGCCGGCGGGCGTGGATTGCTTCGCACAGGCTATTTACGGAGGCTACGCGGGCTACTTCATGGATCCGGACGGACATTTGTGGGAAGTGGTCTACAACCCTCAGATGCTGCCTTAGGAATAGTTGCGTATCGCTCTGTTACGGTGGTGCGAGGCCGCTTCCTTTAAGCTGCGCCGGTCTCAATTCTGATGGAGCTGGCGCATGTTCAAGCCCTTGATTTCCGTGGCGTCGATGGTTGCATTGCTGGGGGTGGGCGGCATGGTCCAGGCCCAGGACCTGGTCCTGCCTTCCATTCCCGAAGCGACGGATGCGATCGTCGACATGCTGGCGGACACGGGCATGCCCCGGCCGTCCAAGGTCAAGCTAGGCACCTGTATTCCGGCGGTGGACGCCACGTATCCGGGCCAGGTCGCCTGCACGGTCGCGGTGACCTTGGGGGCCGCGGTCAGCGGGAACCAGATGGACTTCTACAAACAGGATGGCAAGTGGAAAGCGCAGCCCAGCGTTTCCCAGGATAAGCTGCCGTTTCCTGATCCCAAGCTGGATTGAGAACGACCTCCGGCGTGGCGACGGGCACATGCACTTCAACCAGGAGAAAGTCATGCCGTTCGTCAGTATCCGCATTACCCGCGATGGCGTTACCGCCGAGCAAAAGGCGCAGGTCATCCGCGAAGTAACCGAGACGCTAGAACGCGTGCTGCACAAGCCCCCGGAGTGGACGCATGTCGTGATCGAGGAAATCGATACGGACAACTGGGGCTTCGGGGGAGTGACGACCACCGAGATGCGGGCGGGCAGGGCGCCGACGCCGGGCGTCAAACCGCAAGGCAGGGGCTAGGAATGCCGGCCCGGGCTGCAAGGCTCTGCCATGCAGGAACCCGGGCGCCGCAAGCGCGTCTGATTACCCTTGCCGGCTCATGATGCTCATGGCCACCGCCTCGGCGATCTTGATGCCGTCCACGCCCGCCGACAGGATGCCGCCGGCATAGCCCGCGCCTTCGCCTGCCGGGAACAGGCCCTCGGTGTTGATGCTCTGCAGGGTTTCGTTGTCGCGCTTGATGCGGATCGGCGATGAAGTGCGGGTTTCGACGCCCGTGAGCACGGCGTCGTGCATGCCGAAACCCTTGATGGTCTTGTCGAACACCGGCAGCGCCTCGCGGATGGCGGTGATGGCGTATTCGGGCAGGGCGGTCGCCAGGTCGGTGAGATGCACGCCCGGCGTGTAAGACGGCTGCACGGAACCGAATTCGGTCGAGGCCTTGCCGGCAATGAAATCGCCGACCAATTGGCCCGGCGCGCTGTAGTCGCGGCCGCCCAGCTCGAACGCCTGGGATTCCCACTGGCGCTGGAAGTCCACGCCCGCCAGCACATGCTCGGGATAATCGACTTCGGGCGAGATGCCGACCACGATGCCCGCGTTGGCGTTGCGTTCGTTGCGCGAGTACTGGCTCATGCCGTTGGTGACCACGCGGTTGGGTTCGGAGGTGGCGGCCACCACGGTGCCGCCCGGGCACATACAGAAGCTGTACACCGAGCGTCCGTTGTTGGCGTGATGCACCAGTTTGTAATCCGCCGCGCCCAGGATCGGATGGCCGGCGTTGGGCCCGAAGCGGGCGCGGTCGATCAGCGATTGCGGATGCTCGATGCGGAAGCCGATGGAGAACGGCTTGGCTTCCATGAACACGCCCTGATCATGCAGCATCTGGAAGGTGTCGCGCGCGCTGTGGCCGATGGCCAGCACGACGTGGTCGGCCTCGATATGTTCGCCGCCGGCCAGGGTTACGCCGGTGATCCGGCCGTTTTCCCGCTGCACGGTTTCGACCTTGCTGGAGAAGCGGACCTCGCCGCCCAGCTTGGTGATGGTGTCGCGCATGACTTCGACCATGCCGACCAGGCGGAACGTGCCGATGTGCGGCTTGCTCACGTAGAGGATTTCTTCCGGCGCGCCGGCCAGCACGAATTCCTTGAGTACTTTTTCGCCGTAATGCTTGGGATCCTTGATCTGGCTGTACAGCTTGCCGTCGGAGAAAGTGCCGGCGCCGCCTTCGCCGAACTGCACGTTCGACTCCGGGTTCAGTACCCGCTTGCGCCACAGGCCCCAGGTGTCCTTGGTGCGTTCGCGCACGGCCTTGCCGCGTTCCAGGATGATGGGCTTGAAACCCATCTGCGCCAGGACCAGTCCCGCGAACAGGCCACAGGGTCCGGTGCCGATGACGATGGGGCGCTTGTCCAGGCTGGCGGGCGCCTGGGCGACGAACTTGTATTCGGTATCGGGCGTGGGCTTGACGTTGCGGTCGTCGTGAAAACGCTGGAGCAGCGCTGCCTCGTTTGCAACGTCGATATCCAGCGTGTAGATCAGCAGGATGTTGTGCTTCTTGCGCGCGTCGTAGCTGCGGGAGGCCACGGTGTGGGCGCGCAGGTCGCTGGCCGGAACGCCTAGTTTCTTGAGAATCGCGGCAGGCAATTCCTCGGGCGTGTGATTCAACGGCAGCTTGATTTCAGACAGTCGCAACATGCAGGGATCCAGACAAAACGGGCGAGCACAACGTCGCCAAACGCGGATTGTACTGGACCGCAGGCAGGCGGCGGCCGGCTGCTTGGCGCCGGCTCAGGAGGCGGGCGGGCTGGTACGCGCGTCGCGCCGCAGGGCCTGGGGCGGCATGCCGAAGCCGCGCAGGAAAGCCTCGCGCAGGTGGCGCCGGTCGCGGAAACCGGTCTCCCTGGCCACCACTTCCAGCGGGTGGCGGCTGCTTTCTATCATGAGGCGCGCGGCCTCCAGCCGCAGTCCCTCGATGGCCTTGGCGGGCGACTGGCCGGTTTCGGCCGTGAACACGCGGCTGAACTGGCGCGGGCTCAGGCTGGCGGCCTGGGCCAGATCCTCCACGCTCAGGGGTTGGGCGAGGTTGCGGCGGGCATGCTCCAGCGCTTGCTGGATGCGGTCGGATTTGGGCGCAAGCCTGAGCATTTCCGAGTGCTGCGATTGGCCGCCCGAACGGCGCTGGTGCATGACCAGGCGGTGCGCCACCGAGCGTGCGACATCGGCGCCCAGGTCCTTTTCCACCAGCGCCAGCGCCAGGTCCATTTCCGCCGTCATGCCGGCGGAGGTCCAAGCCGGCCCGTCGGCGATATAGATGCGGTCGGCCTCGACCTGCACGCGCGGGTGGCGCTGCTGCAAGGCGTCGGCCCAATGCCAGTGCGTGGTGGCGCGCCGCCCGTCCAGCAGGCCGGCGTCGGCCAGCAGGAATGCGCCAGTGCACAGGCCGGCGACGCGGCGCGAGCGGGGCGCGAGTTTTTCGAGCAGCCGGGGGAGTTCGGGCGCCACGGGCCTGGAAAGGGGAGACAGCACGCCGGTCACCAGCCAGGTGTCGGCCTGGCTACGGGCGGTGAGCGGACGGGCCTGCACCGTCAGGCCCGCCGAAGCGCGCACCGCGCCGTCCAGGGCATAGCTGTCCAGGGCATAGAAGGGTTCGCGCGCCATCACATTGGCGAGCTCGAACACGGCCTGCGTGCCCAGGCCAATGATCTGGAAGCCTTCGGGAAGTATGTAACCGATGCGGTGCATGGGGCGTCCTTGCGGATTTATGTCCTGCGAATGTCCTTATTAATGACTATATACGTCATTTACGCCATTCCCGGCAAGCCCCAACATGGATCCCATCGCAATGACCTTCCCAGGAGTCTCACCATGACACAAACCCAACCCGGCACCGCTCTCGTCACGGGCGCTTCCAGCGGCATCGGCGCGCTATACGCGCACAAACTCGCGCAGCAGGGCTATGACCTGATACTGGTCGCCCGCAACCGGGAGCGCCTGAACGCCCTGGCCAGCGACATCAGCACGCGCACCGGCCGCGCCGTGGAGGTGCTGCCCGCGGACCTGGGCGACCGCGCTTCGCTGGCGCGGGTGGAAGCACAGCTGCGCCAGGACGCCAGCATCACCCTGCTGGTGAACAACGCGGGCATCGGCACGCATACGCCGCTGCTGCAAAGCGATGTGGAGCAGATGACGCGCATGGTGGAACTGAACGTCACCGCGCCGATGCGGCTGACCTACGCGGCCGTCCCGGGCTTCGTGGCGCGCGGCCGGGGCGCCATCATCAATATCGCTTCCATCGTGGCCCTTGCGCCCGAGGTCCTGAACGGCGTCTATGGCGGCAGCAAGGCTTTCGTGCTGGCGTTCAGCCAGTCGCTGCAGCACGAGCTGGCCGGGACCGGCGTGCAGGTTCAGGCGGTGCTGCCCGGCGCCACGGCCACGGACTTCTGGGCCATCGGCGGCCTGCCGGTGGAAACGCTGGACCAGCGCATCGTGATGCGCGCCGAAGATCTGGTCGATGCCGCCTTGCTGGGCTTCGCGCGCGGCGAGAAGGTCACTATCCCCTCGCTGCATGCTAGCGAGGAATGGGACGCCTTCGAAGCCGCGCGCCTGACCATGGCGGGACACCTGTCCAGCAATACCGTTGCGCAGCGCTACGCGGCCGCGGTCTGACCATTCCTTGGGGCTGAAACCATGAAAGCAGTGATTGCCGCCTATGCGCGCTCGCCTTTCCACTTTGCCCGCAAGGGCCGGCTGGCCGACGTGCGGCCCGATACATTGGCCGCGCAGGTGGTGCAGGGCCTGCTGCTGCGCACGGATCTGGATCCCGCGCTGCTGGAGGACGTGATCCTCGGCTGCGCCTATCCGGAGGCCGCCCAAGGCAACAACCTGGCGCGCATCGTCGGCCTGCTTGCCGGCCTGCCGCAGGAGGTGGGCGGCATGACCGTGAACCGCTTCTGCGGTTCGTCGATGCAGGCGGTGCACATCGCGGCGGCGCAGATCGAGGCGGGCATGGGCGAGGCTTTTCTCTGCGTGGGCGTGGAGTCGATGACGATGGTGCCGCAGGGCGGCTTCAATTTTTCGCCCAATCCCGAGCTGCAGGCGACGACCGATGCCTATCTCTCCATGGGCGAGACGGCGGAGAACGTGGCGCAGCGTTGGAACGTCAGCCGCGCCGACCAGGAACTGCTGGCGCTGCAATCCCACCGCAAGGCCGCCGCGGCGCGCGAGCAGGGACTGTTGGCCGCCGAGATCGTGCCTATCCGCTTGCCGGACGGCGAGCTGGTCGATGCCGACGGTTGCATCCGCCCGGGTACTTCGCTGGAGGCTTTGGCGGGACTCAAGCCGGCGTTCCGCGCCGATGGCGCGGTCACGGCGGGCACTTCGTCGCCGCTGACCGACGGCGCGGCGGCGGTGCTGGTCGTCAGCGACAACTTTGCGGCGCGCCATGGCCTGGAGGCGCTGGCGCGCATCCGCAGCTTCGCGACCGTGGGCGTGGACCCGGCTGTCATGGGCATAGGCCCGATACCTGCCACGCGCAAGGCGCTGGCGCGTGCGGGACTTGCGGTGGCCGACCTGGACGTGGTGGAGATCAACGAAGCCTTCTCGTCGCAAGCGCTGGCCTGCATCCGTGAGTTGGGCCTGGACATGGCCAGTGTGAACATCGACGGCGGCGGGCTGGCCATCGGCCATCCCCTGGGCGCCACGGGCGCGCGCATCACCGGCAAGGCTGCGGCGCTGCTGGCTCGCAGCCAGGGGCGCTATGCGCTGGCCACGCAATGCATAGGCGGCGGGCAGGGCATTGCCACGGTGCTGGAACGGCCCTGAATCTCGATCGACAACCTGACTTCATCGAACCATGAACAACCCGACCTCCCTTGCCCTGGGCCGAGACGCTGCCGCTCCCGTCAGGCTGACCGGCCGCCTGTTGGCCGTGCTCGCCGGGCTGGCCGCTCTGGGGCCGCTGTCCACCAACATCATCCTGCCGGCCTTTCCGCGCATGGCGTCAGAACTCGGCGTGGACACGCGCGACATGGGCCTGGTGCTGTCGAGCTTTTTCCTGGCCTTCGCCATCGGGCAGTTGCTCGCCGGGCCGGTATCGGACCGCTGGGGGCGGCGTGCGCCGGTGCTGGGCGGATTGGCCTTGTTCATTGTCGGCTGCCTGGTCTGTGCCTGGGCGCCGACTCTGCCGCTGCTGGTGGCGGGCAGGGTGATACAAGCCCTGGGTGTATGCGCGGCCGCGGTGCTGTCGCGGGCGATTGCGCGGGACCTGTTCGAAGGCGAAGCGCTGTCGCGCACCTTGGCGCTGACCATGGTGGCCATGGCCGCCGCGCCGGGCTTCTCGCCGCTCTTGGGCAGCGCGATGGAGTATGGGCCGGGCTGGCGCGCCAGCTTCGCGCTGGTCGCGGCCCTGGGGCTGGCCCTGGCGCTGGCCTATGTGGCGGCGGTGGGGGAAACGCACCCGGCCGACCGGCGGGCGGCGGCGACGCCGGCTGCCGTGCTGCGCGGTTATGCGGACCTGGCGCGGGACCGGCGGTTTATTCGCCCGGCGTTGGCCGTGAGCGTGGTCATTGGCGGCCTGTACGCCATTTTCGCGGCCACGCCAGCCATGCTCATGGGGCGCATCGGCCTGAGCGCGCTGCAGCTGGGGTTGTTCTTCGCCTGCACGGTGTTCGTGGTGTTCGCCGCCGGCATGCTGGCGCCGCGCCTGGCCCACCGCTTTGGCGCGGCCGGTGTGGCCCGGGCCGGCTGCGCGGTGGCGCTGGCCGGCGCGCTGACCTTGCTGGCGGGCGGCGAGGATAGCGGCCTGCCGCAGTTTACGGCCGCCGTGGCGCTGTACCTGTTCGGCATGGGGCTGGTCAATCCATTGGGTACCGCCATGGCGCTGGGACCGTTCAGCCGCCAGGCAGGACTGGCGTCCTCCTTGCTGGGCGGCCTGCAGATGGCTTGCGCGGGCGGCATGACGGCGCTGGCCAGCCTGGCGGGCGGCAGTCCGGCGACGACCCTGGGCCTGGTACTGGCCGTGGCCTCGATGCTGGCGTTGGCGGCGCTGATGGCGCGCCGACGTCTGGGATAGTATTTTCCTTCTTCGCGACAACCCTCTGCATAGGAACATGCCATGCTGCGCTCCAGTGAAACCATAGATCGCCTCTTCCAACGCCAGCAAGGCACGCTGCCCGACACCTTCGGCGTACGGCCCTTGTCGATCGAAGAGGGGCGCATGTCCATGGAAATGACCGTGGCCCCGTGGATGATGGCGCCCAACGGATACCTGCATGCCGCCAGCCAGGTGATGCTGGCCGACACTTGCGCCGGCTACGCCACCTTGGCGCACCTGCCGGAAGGCGCAAAGGGCTTCACCACGCTGGAGCTGAAATCGAACTTCCTGGGCACCGCCAAGGAAGGCGTGCTGACCGTTGAAGCGGTGGCGGAACACATGGGGCGCACGACCCAGATTTGGTCCGCGACCGTGGTCGACGCAAGCGGCCGCAAGCTGTCGCTATTCCGCTGTTCGCAGATCATTCTCTGGTGAACGCGCGGCCTCGCGAGGGGCCGCAGCGGTAGAACCCGCAAGCCATTCCAGTCCTTTCGTCCGTTTTTCAGACGGATTCCGCCTTGGTTACCGCGAGTGCCCTCGATAAGCTGCAACGTCGGCTTTCAGGGCCAGCGGTCGTGGCCGCAAAGGACGCTATTCGCGCCACTGGCATCCCTGAAGCTGTTTATGGTTGTCTATTGACAACCGAATTGAACGTCTTCATACTGGATACCAATGATGGCTCGTCCGTCCCATCCCAAGAAAGAGGTAGAGGCAGCACTCCGCCACGCCGAAGGAAATGGTTGGCGCGTGGAGGTTGGCGGCAGCCACGCCTGGGGCCGGATCTATTGCCCCAGCAATGTTGCGGAATGCCGCTGCGGCGAATTCTGCATCACCAGCGTCTGGAGCACGCCAAAGAATCCTGGCAATCATGCGCGCGCCTTGCGGCGCGTCGTGAACAACTGTACTGCACGCCGTGACCTGCCCGAGGCAGGCGGCAGCATCTGGGAGTAGCGCGATGGAATACACCTTTACCTTGAAGTACCAGCTTGCCGACGCCGATCACGATATGGATGCGCTGGTCGAACGCCTGGGCGCGGCCGGTTGCGATGATGCCCTGGTCGGCACCGGGCTGCCGGGACGCCTGGCGCTCGAGTTCACCCGAGAAGCCAAAAGCGCGGAAGCCGCGGTGCGCTCGGCGCTTGCGGACGTCAGGCGCGCGGAGCCATCCGCGAAGCTGATCGAGGCCGCGCCCGATCTGGTGGGTTTGACCGACGTGGCCGAAATCGTGGGCGTCTCGCGTCAGAACATGCGCAAGCTCATGCTGGCTTATCCAGACAGCTTTCCGCTGCCGGTCCATGAGGGCAGCACCTCGATCTGGCACCTGGCGGATGTGCTGGCCTGGCTACAGGCCAAGGGCGACTATCCGCAAGCAGAAAGTGTCATGGACGTGGCGCGCGTGGCCTTGCAGGTCAACGCGGCGAAAGAAGGGCAGCGCCTCTCGCGTTCCACGTCCAAGGAACTGGAGGCCCTGGTGGGATGACCGTCCCGCCTATTCCGGCGCGCTTGCCCGCGCCAGCTTCCTGATTTCGTCCAGGAACCGCAAGGCCGGTCCCGGCAGTATGCCTTCGCGCCGGTGGTAAGCCGAAAACCTGCGGTCATGGTCCAGCCCGTCCACCCGCAGTTCGCGGATCAGGCCAGCCTTGAGTTCGGCGCCATACATGGGCCGGGTCAGCCAGCTGACAAAGCCCGAATGCGCGACCAGGCTCTTGATCAAGGGAATCGACGTACTGGAAACCGCGATGGCCGGCGCGGGCAGGCCCCGGGCCTTGAACAGCGACATTAGCCGGTTGTGCGGTTCGGTGCGTTGCGGTACGAAACACCAGCGCTCTTCCAGCAACGCCTCCATGCTCACCGCCGCGTCGCCTTGCTGTGGGTGGCAGGCGCCGACGACAACGTTCATGCTTTCTTGCCATGTGCAGTTCCGGGCGGACACGATGCTGGCGGTTTCGGGCGCTTCCGGGGCGATCACCAGGTCGACCTGATAGCTGTCCAGGGCGGTGGCCAGTTCATCCCAGATGCCTTCGACGACATCGATGGCGATGCCAGGCCACTTGTCCAGGAATGTCCCTAACGCCTTGGGAATGAAGAGAGCAGACGCGCCCGCCGTGACGCCCAGGCGCAGGACGCCGGCCGCCAGGCCGCGCATGCGGTTCATCTCATCGCGGGCAACCTTTTCCTCGCGGCACAACAGCTGCGCATGCGGGGCCAGGGCCTTGCCGTAGGCCGTCAGCCGCATGCCGCCGGAGTGGCGCTCAAACAGCCGTTCGCCGACAGCGGCTTCAAGACGCTTGACGATGCGGCTCAGGGCGGGCTGCGTCAGGCTCATCTTGTCGGCCGCCTTGCCCAGCGAGCCTGTGTCGAGCACGGCAAGAAAGGCGCGCAGTTCGTTGAGGTTGTAGGTCATGCCGAACTGTAATGACTTTGTCGCTAAATAACAATTTTCAGGAATGAGGTGGGGCCTCACACTCTCGCCATCCGACACGGCTTGCCATGCTGTCTTGCAAAGTCCAGCGATGCGCGCGGCCATACACACATGGAGGGTAGCGAAATGCGAAAACGTCTGTTCCTGAAAGCGCTGTTTGCGTTGGCGGCCGGTTCGGGCGCGGCGGGCTGTTGGGCCCAGGCCGGCGACCGGTCCATCGAGTGGGTTCATCCCTACCCGGTGGGCGGGGGTTCGGACGCCATCGCGCGCAAGCTGGCGGAAAGCGTCGGCGCGCAAATGGGGCGCAGCTTCTTCGTCAGCAACAAGCCGGGCGGGGCCACGAACATCGCCGCTGCCTATGTGGCCAATTCCAAGGCCAATGGCAACATCGTCTTCACGGGCGACTTCGCCACCCTGGCCGCCAATCCGCATCTGTTCGCCAATCTGCCTTATGACAGCGCCAAGGATTTTGTTCCGGCCGGCCTGTATGCCCGGTATCCGATATTGCTGGTGGTCTCCAGCAAGGTGCCAGCCAGCAATCTGGACGAGTTTTTACAATGGGCGCGCGATCATCCGGACAGCGCCAATTTCGCCAGTTCGGGCGTGGGTTCCCCGCAGCATCTGGCCGCGGAACTGTTCCGCGAGCGTACTGGCCTGAAAATGACGCACGTCGCCTACCGGGGCGGCGCGCCGGCGGTGACCGACCTGATGGCGGGCTCGGTGTCTTTCGCCTTGATGGACGCCTCCACCGTGGTGCCGCAGATGAAGACGGGCAGGCTCAAGGTGCTGGGCGTGGCCAGTCCCAAGCGCATGAAGAATTTCCCCGACATCCCCACGCTGCACGAACAGGGCCTGAAGGATTTCGAGGCCTTTGCCTGGCAGGGCATGCTGGTTCCCGCGGGCACGCCGCGCGCAACCGTGGATGCACTAAACCAAGGGCTGGCGGCCGCGCTGAAGACGCAGGCGGTCATCGAGTTCTACGCCAACATCGCGGTCGAACCCTGGTTCAGTTCGCCCGAAGAGATGGCAAGCTTCGTGGCGGGTGAAAACAGCCGCTGGGGCAAGATCATCCGCGAACGCGGCATTTCCTTGCAGTAGGCGCCGCGTGCTGTTGACGATGGAGGATTACCGGACCCGGGCCAGGAAGGTTCTGCCGCGCTTCGTGTTCGAGTTCGTGGACGGGGGCGCGGAGCATGAAACCTGCCTGCAAGCCAACCGGGCTGACTTCGAGCGGATCCGGCTGACGCCGCGGGTACTCAGGGATACCAGCGACATGGATAGCTCGATTGAGGTGTACGGGTCGTCCTGGCGCCTGCCGTTCGCGCTGGCGCCCACCGGCCTGAATGGCGTGATCCGCCCCGGCGGTGACGGCATGCTGGCGCGGGCGGCGGCGGAACTGGGCGTGCCGTTCGTCCTGTCGACCGCCTCGAACCAGCGGGCCGAGGATGTGCGCGCCATTGCCGGCGGCGGCGAGCAATGGCTGCAGCTGTACGTGATGCAGGACCGCCGGCTGGCCGAGCAGTTGGTGCGCCGGGCGCGGGCGGCGGGCTACCGCGCGCTGGTGCTGACGGCCGACGTCCCGGTGGGTGGCAGGCGTTGGCGCGACGTGCGCAATGGCTTTTCCATGCCGTTCCGGATCACGCCCCGGATCGCCTGGGACGTGGCGCGGCGGCCAGGATGGGCGCTGCGCATGCTGCGCGGCGGAACTCCGCGCTTTGTGAACCTGGCCGAGCATGCCTCCGAGTCCCTGCCGATGGAAGTGCAGGCATCCCTGCTTGCCCGCAGCATGGACCGTTCATTGACCTGGGACAGCCTGCGCTGGCTGCGCAGCCTCTGGGACGGCCCCTTGCTGCTGAAAGGCGTGCTGCATGTCGACGATGCGGTCCTGGCAGCAAGGCATGGAGTGGACGGCATCATCGTGTCCAACCACGGCGGCCGCCAACTGGACGCCGCGCCTTCGTCGATCAGTGTCCTGCCCGGGATCGTCGACGCAGTCCGGGACCGCATACCGGTGTTCCTGGACAGCGGCGTGCGTAGCGGCGCCGACATCGTCCGCGCCCAGGGCTTGGGCGCGCGCGCCGTATTCATCGGCCGGCCAGCGCTGTACGGCTTGGCTTGCGGGGGCGCGCAGGGCGTGATCGATGTCATGCGCCTGCTGGCGGAAGACTACGAGCGCACCATGCTTCTATCGGGAGCGGCTGGCGCCCGCGAGGCCCCCGTAACGCGGGGGCCTGCGGGTCAATCCGGTCAGTCGATGGAGCGGGCCTCGCCCGTCAGGCCATAGCGGGTGAAGAACTGCCCGAAAGAGGGCATGGCGGCGATATCCATGGTGTGGCCGGCAGTGTCCATCACCAGGGTCGCCACCGTGGCCGAGCGCCCGCCCGTCAAGGTGCCGCGCGGCGGACGGCAGACGGAATAGGGCGTGGCCCAATCGTCGGCCAGGGCGCGCCGCACGTCAGCCACCGTGATCCGGGGGCCGCAGGCGTCCAGCAACTGGCGCACGCGCCAGGCCCGGTAGTAGGTGTCCACGGCATTCTTCAGGCCAGCTTCACGCAGCTTGCCCAGCGCCACTTCGCTCATGAAGTGGTTGGAATGGGTCAAGAGGCCGTCCTGCGGCAGCAGCGTAAAGCTCTCGTCGGGCGCGCATTCGAAGTCGATCACCCAGCCTGCCTGGCTGACGATCATGTTGCTGGAGCAGGCCTTGGGCGTGGCGGCGATCAGTTGCATGGCGATGGCGACGTGCTGCTGGCTAAGGACCGCCCGCCGCACGCTGCTCAAGGGCACGCCGGACTGGGTGTAGTCGCGGTCGCTGCTGAGATAGTTGCCGGTCAGGCCGATGCCGGCCGAGTTGAAGCCGTGCCGCGCCAGGCCGCCAGCCTCCACCAGCGTCAGGAAGGTGATGCCGGTTTCCAGGGTGGCGCGCAGCACGATGGTGCTGTCGCAGGCGTCTGGCTCCCAATCCCAGTTGTGGGCATGGATCAGATTGCCCGTGGCGCTGCGCCCGGGCATGACCAGGGCGGCGGTGCATTCGCCTTCGGCGGGATCCAGGTTGCCCATCTTGGCCTGCAGGCGCGCCTTGGCGATGACCTCGGTGCGGGCGTTGATCAGCGCCACGTCGTCGAAGGCGCAGCCGGCGCCTTCCGCGATGCCGCGCATCTCTTCGGTGTGCGCGGGGTCGAACTTCTGGATCTGGTCGGCGAACTCCTTGATCAGGGCGGCCTGGGTGGCGGGGGGAGTGCCGATCTTGTCGAGTTCGCCGCGATAGTGCCGGGCGCTGTGGGCGATGCGTTCGGGCACGGCGCGGCCGTATTGCACGCCACGTTCAAAGGGGCTGCCGGAGATCGAGACGAGAGGAAACGGGGCGTATTTCATGGGAGCATCAATTCGGAGTAACGGAGGTTCAGGAGGCGGCGGGGCCGGCCAGGTCCAGTTGCAGGCCGTCGGCGCTGATATGCAGGTCGGCGCCCAGCGCGGCGGACGCGCGCATCAGCAGGTCGCGTTCTTGCGCCACTTCGGACGCGGGCACGAACACGGTCTGGTTGGCGCTGTTGCGCTGCACGAAACGGAACTGCATGGCGGCGGGGCGCTTGTCGCGGATGTCGACGCGGACCGTCATGCCGGTCCATTCGGTATGCGCGTCAGCCTGGTGGGCAACCTGGAAGGAAAAGTTGCCGCAGCCATAGAGGATGGGCTTGCCGCGATGCAGTTCGATCGGCAGGATCATGTGCGGACCGTGTCCCAGCACGATGTCGGCGCCGGCTTCGACGGCCGCATGCGCGTACTCGCGCTGGTACTGCAGCACGTCGCGCCGGTAGCCCCAGTGCAGCGAGGCGATGACGATGTCCGCTTGTTGCCGCAGCGCCGCCACGTCGGCGCGGAACTGCGCAAGCGACTCCGGGTCGGCCCAGGTCAGCACTTCGGGCGGCACGCCGGGGCGCGTGCGCGCCGCCTGCATCTCCAACCGCGGCCGGTAGGCGGTATGCGCGCGGATGATGGCGACGCCGGCATGGTGCGCACTGGCCTCATGATTGTCCGGCCAGTACACGGCGGTGCGCTGCAGGAAGCCGTAGCGCACGCCGTCCCTGACTTCGATCAGCGGGGCGCGGGCCTCGCCGGCATTGGCGCCCGCGCCGACGCTGGGCAGCGACGCGCCCCGCAAGGCGGCCAGCGTGGACAGCACCGCCTCGTGGCCGATGTTGACGTTGTTGGCATTGCCGACCGCCTGCAGGCCGCCTTCGCGCAGGGCCTGCGCGTGGCGGGGCGAGGTATAGAAGCCGCGCCGCTCCTGGGCGTGTTCGGGCAGGTCGTACAGGCAGCATTCCAGGTTGGCGAACACCAGGTCCGCTACGCGCAGCGGCTGGCGGACGTGATCGAACAGGCCGCTGGCGTCTGGTACGCCCTTGAGGTTGATGTCGCCCAGCAGGTACAGGGTTTGATTCATGGCGGCGTTCCTATTCGGTCTTCGAGACTTCCCAGAGCAGCGGCGCGCCGAAGATCGACGATTCGAAACCCTGGACGTTCTTGCGGTATGCGCCCGTGCTCAGCGTGTTGAACAAGGGGATGATCGGGACCTGCTCCAGCATCAGGCGGTGCAGCTGGTCCAGCAGGGCTTGGCGCTCGGCCGGCGCCGTGGCGTTGGTGGCTTTTTCCAGCAGCGCGCGGGCGCCGGGATCGTCCCACAGCTTGCGCGGCTGGCTGGCCTTGTCGCCAGTGACGGCTTCAAAGCTCAGAGCGGGATCCATGCGGCTGGAGTACGAGAACGACATCATCTGGTAGTTGCCCTTCTGCCACTTGTCCTGTTGGGCGCCCCATTCCAGCACTTCAATGTCGGCGTTGATGCCGGCCTGCTGCAGCATGGCCTGGGTGATCACCGCCGCGTCATAGTTCGGCAGATTGCGCTTGTTGGTCGAAATGACGATCTTCTCGCCCTTGTAGCCGGCCTTGGCGAGCAGCGCCTTGGCGCGCGCCAGATCGTAGACATAGCCTTTCTTTTCGGCTTCCCCATAGTAGGGCGACGCCACGGGCACGAGCGAGTTGTTGGGTTCGGCCAGGCCGTAGGTCACGCCTGCGACCAGTTCCTTGTAGTTCAGTGCCGCGGCGATGGCCTGGCGTAGATAGGGATTGGAGAGCAGCTTGTCGCGGGTCTGGATCGTCAGCGTGGAAGGCGCCAGCTGGGGCGACACGTTCGTGCTGATGGCCTTGTTTTCCGCTAGTTCCGCGACCTCGGAATATGGCACCTTGGACATTACGTCGATGGCGCCGCTGGCCAGGGCGGTTTTTGCCGTCGCCGGGTCGGAGATCACGACAAAGCGCACTTCGTCGACCAGGGGACGCTTGGAGCCCACGTAGCCGTCGGGCTTGCCCGGCCGGTTGGCGTAGTTCTCGAAGCGCGTCAGGCTGACGTATTCGCGGCGGCGCCACTCCGCGAAGCGGAAGGGGCCGGTGCCTATGGGTTTGTCCCAGGTGCCGTCGGGCTTGACCGAGTCGCGGTGGGTGATGGCGGTCATGCCGCAGTCGCTGCGCGCCAGCGAATCAAGGAACAGCGGCGCGGCCCGGTCCAGCTTGAACACGACGGTGGCGGGATCGGTGGCGGCGGCGCCTTCCACCTTCAGGCCGATGCGGCCATCGAAGTCCGTCAGGCAGCGCCAGCCGGTCTTGGGATCCATGTAGCGGTTCCAGCTCCAGACCACGTCGTCGGCGGTCAGGGGCGCGCCATTGTGGAAGGTCACGCCCTGCCGCAGATGGAACGTGTAGGTCTTGCCGTCTTCGGAGACGTCGATTTTCTCCGCCAGCAGGGGAGCGGGCTGACCCTTGGCGTCGTAGCCGACCAGGCCTTCGACGACATGCAGGATTACCCCATCGGTATTGGCGTCGCGGTTGACGCCCGGATCGCTGCTGCGGATGTCCGCGTCCTGGTGGGCGCGCAGCACGGTGGCGCCCAGGGCAGGCGCGGCGGCCGTCAGGAGGGCGGCCAGGGCGGTGTACGCATACAGAGGTCGTTTCATGATGGATCCTTGTTGTGAGCGGTTTGCAGCTGGAAGACGTTCAATAGGAAGGGGACGATCCGCGTGCCACCCCGTAGCGGGCGTAGGCGGCGCCTTGCCAAGGCAGGCGCGCCACTTCCAGCACGCCGGCGGCGGGTTCCATGATCAGCGTGGCGGTGGTGCAGGACGCATAGCCCTGGGCGCTGACGCGCCCCGGCCGGCAGACGGAAAACGGGGTGGCGTGAGTGTCGGCGAAAGCGGCCTTGAGATCCTGCACGCCGAGCTTGCGGCCCGCAGCGGACAGGCTCTGGCGCACGCGCTGATCGCGGTACAGGCTTTCCGGCGAACTGGCGATGCCTGTCTCCTGCAGCTTGCCGAGCGCGACGGCACTGGTCCAGTGGTTGGCGTGGACCAGCAGGCCGTCCTCGGGATAGACCAGGAAGGTCTCGTCGGGCGCGCATTCCAGGCTCAGCGCCAGGCCCAGTTGCGTGCCCAGGATCAGGTTGCATGAGCAGGCCTTGGGTGTGCCGGTGACGACCTGCAGGGCCAGGGCGTAATGTTCCTGTTCCAGCGCCTTGCGGCGTACCAGCGGCAGAGGCACGCCGTCCTGCAGGTAGTCGCGGCTGGAGGACATGCCGTTGCCGTTCAGGGTCAGTCCAGCGGAGTTCATGCCATAGCGCGCCAGGCCGCCGGCTTCGACGAACGTCAGCACGTCGGGGCCATCGTCGCGCAGCACGCGCAGGATGATGATGGTGTCGGCGCAATCCTGGCGGTTGTCCCAGTTCTGGCCCTGCAGGAAATTGCCGTTGGCGCTGCGTTCCGGCAGGATGGCGGCGCCCGTGCATTCGTCGCTTTGCGGCGCGGCGCCGGCGGCCAGATGCGCGCGGCGGGCCTGGGCGACGATCTCGGTGCGGGCGTTGATCATCAGCACGTCTTCGAACGAAACGCCGGCGCCTTCGGCGATGCCGCGCATTTCTTCCAGGTAGTCGGGTTCGAAGTCCTCGACGGCGCGCGAGAAGCGCGCGATGAGCCGTTGCAGGTCGGCGGGGGAGTACCGGAACTGCTGCAACGCACGGGCGTAGATGTCGGCGCTGCGCCGCACGCGCCCGCCTGCCAGGCGTCCATGCTGGAGTCCGCGCTCGTAGGGCGCGCCGGACACTTCAACCAGAGGGAAGAACGCTGCTGCCGTCATGTCTGTTCCTGTGCGTGCGGAGCCGTGGACATCATTGATCGAAGCGCCACTTCAGGCGCACGCCGCCGGTGTCGTTGGCTTCCAGGGCGGGAATGGCCGACAGCAGCTTACGCGTGTAGGGATGCTGGGGTGCGTCGAAGATCTGGTCGCGCAGGCCTTGTTCGACGATCTGGCCGTCCTGCATCACAACCACGCGGTCCGCCACCTGCTCGACCACGCCCAGGTCGTGGCTGATGAACAGACAGGAAAAGCCGTGGCGCTGCTGCAACTCGGCAAACAGCTTGAGCACCTGCGCGCGCACCGTGACGTCCAGGGCCGAGACGGGTTCGTCGGCGATCACGAAGGCGGGGCGGCGCACGATGGCGCGGGCGATGGCGACGCGCTGGCGCTGGCCGCCCGACAGCTCGTGCGGGTAGCGCCGGGCGTACTCGGGCCCCAGTCCGACCTCGGTCAGCACGGACTGGACGCGCTCGGCCTTCTGCGCCGCCGTCATGCCGTCCACCTGGCGCAGGCCTTCGGCCGTGAGTTCACCGACCGTCATGCGGGGGTTCAAGGAGGAGTAGGGATCCTGGAACACCATCTGGCAGTTCAGGCGGTAGTCGTTCCAGGCGGCGCCCGTTTGCGCAATGGGCTTGCCGCGGAAGTAGATGCCGCCGTCCGTGGGGGCCAGCAAGCCGGCGATGGCCCGGCCCAGGGTGGTCTTGCCGGAACCCGATCCGCCGACCACCGCCACCACTTCACGCGGCCGGATCTGCAGGTCTATGCCGTGCAGGGCGCGTTTGGTCTGGGTGCGGCCGAACAGCCGCTGACGGCCTGCGTAGTCCACCAGCAGCTGGCGCACGTCGACGATGGGCGCTTCGGGCGGAATGGGGCGTGCAGGGCCGCGCATGGGCATGGCCGCCAGCAATTGCCGCGTATACGGATGCGCGGGGCGGTCCAGGATCTGCTGCGTGGTGCCGGTTTCCACGATTTCGCCGTGGCGCATCACGATCATGCGCTCGGTGTACTTGGCCACCATGGGCAGGTCGTGGCTGATCATCAGCACGGCCGTGTTGCGGGCGCGGGTCAGTTCCAGCATCAGTTCCAGCACGTCGCGCTGCACCACGGCATCCAGCGCGGTGGTGGGTTCGTCCGCCACCAGCAGGGCCGGTTCCAGCAGCATCACGGCGGCCAGCATCATGCGCTGGCGCATGCCGCCTGAGAATTCATGGGGCCAGGCGTCCAGCGCGGCGGCCGGGTCGCGCAGGCCGACCCGCGCCAGCATGGCCAGTATCAGCTGTTTGCGCGCGGCGGCGGACAGGTCCTTGCGGTGCAGCGCCAGCCCTTCGTCGAGCTGGCGGCCGATCTTCATGGAGGGATTGAGCGAGGTCATCGGCTCCTGGAACACCATGCCGATGCGCGCCCCGCGCAGCTTGCGCAAGGCGGCGGGGCTGGCATCCGTCAGCGACTTGCCTTCGAACGTGATCGAACCCGCCGCGCGCACCAGCGGCGGCGGCGTCAGGCCCAGCAAGGCGCGCGCCGCCTGGGTCTTGCCGCTGCCCGACTCGCCCACGATGCCGACCAGTTCCCCGGGCTTGATGGAGAAGCTGACCCGCTTGACGATTTCCCTGCCGCCCGCGCCCACCGTCAGCGTCAGGCCGTTGACCTCTGCCAGCGTTGCGCCGGTGTCCATGTTCTTGTTCGTCATGTCATTCACCCGTGCGCATGCGCGGATCCAGGCGGTCGCGCACGGCGTCGCCCAGCAGGTTGATGCCCAGCAGCGTGAGCGAAATGCAGATGCCGGGGAAGATGCTCAGATACGTGGCCTGCGCCATGAACGGACGGGCCGAGGCCAGCATGTTGCCCCAGGTCGGCGCGGGTGGCGGCACGCCCAGGCCCAGGAAGGACAGGGCGCTTTCCGCCAGGATCACCCAGCCGAACATGGACGTGGCCAGCACCGTCAGCGGCGCCACGCAATTCGGCAGCACGTGGCGGAACATGGTGTAGAGCTCGGAATTGCCCAGCACGCGCGAGGATTCGATGAATTCCTTTTCGCGCAGCGACAGCACCGTGCCGCGCACGATCCGCGTCACGGACGGCGTGTAGGCCAGTCCCAGCGCCAGGATGATGCCATACTTGTTGGCGCCCACCACCGCCAGCAGGCCCAGTGCCAGCAGCAGGCCGGGAAAGGCCAGCAGGGCGTTGTTGAAGGCCATGATGATGCGGTCGGTCCAGCCCCGCACGAAACCGGTCAGCACGCCGATGGCGGTACCGAGCACGACGGAGAACGAGACGGTCAGCAGGCTGATCCAGACGCTGGTCGAGGCGCCCACCATCAGGCGGCTGAGCACGTCGCGGCCGAATTCGTCGGTGCCCAGCCAGAACTGGGCGCCAGGCGGCTTGAGCCGCGACGCGAAGCTGATGCCCAGCGGGTCGCGCGGGGTCCAAACGGCGCCGAGCAGGGCGGCGCCCACGACGATCGCGATAATGACTCCGCCTATGGCCGCATTGGCGGGCAGGCGGCGGCGCCGGGGCTTGATGGGATTGATGGCGGTCAGTTGCATGGCGGTTTACTCGGCTCCAACGCGGGGATCGAAGGCGGGATAGAGCAGGTCGACGAAGAGGTTGACCAGCACGTAGATGACCGCGACGAACAGCAGGCAACCCTGGATCACCGGGTAGTCGCGGGCGAAGATGGAATCGACCAGGAGACGGCCCAGGCCGGGTATCGTGAACACGGTTTCCACGACGGCGATGCCGCCCAGCAGATTGCCGAGCACCAGGCCGATCAAGGTCCAGGTGGGGCCGAAGGAATTCTTGAATACGTGATGGGTCAGCACCGCGCGTTCGCTCAGGCCCTTGGCGCGGGCATGGGTCACGTAATCCAGGCGCAAGACTTCCAGGGCGCTGGCGCGCGCCATGCGCATCAGCACGCCGATCTCATGCAGGAACAGGGTCAGGATGGGCATGGCCAGGTACAGCAGGCCCGCGGCCGCGTCCTCCGACACCGACACGTAGCCCACGACCGGCAGCCATTCCAGCTTCAGCCCCAGCAGCAGCAACAGCAGCAGGCCCAGCCAGAAGGTGGGAATGGACACCAGCAGCGTGGCCATGCCGACCAGCGCGATGTCGGCGGCGCGGTTCTGGCGCCAGGCGGCGATGATGCCCGCCGGCACCGCGACCAGGGCGGCGGCGGCCACGGCGGCCAGCACGATGGGCGCGCTGACCAGGAAGCGGTCCCACACCAGGGCCAGCACTGCCTGGCCGGTGGTAATGGATTTCCCCAGGTCGCCATGCAGCAGATTGCCGAACCACAAGGCGAACTGGGCGGGCCAGGATTGGTCCAGGCCCATGCGCTGGCGCAGTTCTTCCAGACTGGCGGGGTCGGCAAGGTCGCCCAGCAGCAGCTGGGCCGGATCGCCGGGGATCAAGCGGATCAGCACGAAAACGGCGACGGACACGATCAGCAGTGTCGGTATGGCCATTCCGATGCGCGAGAGTGCGAAGCGAAGCATAGGGGGCTCGTAGCTCACGTCCCGGCGCCGGCGGCGCGGCGCGATGGTGACGATACGGTTGACGGGACCGCGTATGCCGGCTCGGCTGCGGGATGGCGTAACTTTGACGTCCTGTCATAAAGAAGTAAAACTAAAATTACTTTGTGATATATAAAGTTCTTCTTACCGATAGGGCGCCCGTCACATGAGTTCGATCCGCTTCTTTCGCACCTTTGTTGCCGTGGCCCGCAGCGGCTCGTTCGCCGCCGCGTCGGAACGGGTGTCGCTGACGCCCGCGGCGGTCAGCCTGCAGATGCGCGCGCTGGAAGACGACCTGGGCGTCAGCCTGTTCGACCGTAGCGGCAAGATCGTGTCCCTGAGCGAAGGCGGACACCGCCTGCTGCCGCGCGCGGAGCAACTACTGGCGGTGTACGACGATCTGCGCGACGGCCCCGGCGGCGACGAGCTGGTGGGTTCCATCGACGTGGGTTCGGTGGGCACGTCCATGGCGTTCCTGGCGCGCGCCGTATTGACCTTGCGGGACTCGCATCCCAAGCTGAACGTGCAGCCCGTGATCAGTTTTTCCGGTGACCTGTCGCTGCGGGTGCGGGCAGGGGAGCTGGATGCGGCGCTGGCGGTCAAGAATGCCCACAAACTGCCCTCCGGCACACAATGGACCCCGCTCTACACGGAACCCTTCGTGTTCATCGCCAACCGCCAGGCGGCGGGCAAGGCGGACGTCGCCAGCCTGATGGCGCGGCGCCTGTTCCTGCGGCCTTCGCGCGATACGCATACGGGGGCGCTGATCGATGCCTTCATCCGCAGGAACCATCTCAAGTTCGGCGATTTCCTGGAAATCAATTCACTGCGGACCATGGTCGAACTGGTCCACCAGGATGTCGGCGTGACCATCGTTCCGCTCACGCGGGCGGCGCACTGGGAGGAAGATCCGCGCCTGCGCGTGACCTATTTCGATGACCCGTCCGCGCAACGGACCGTCGGACTGTTCGAGAACGAGGCGCGCAGCCACCTGACCAGCGCGCTCAGGCGCGTCCTGCTTGCCACGATCGAGCAGGACGCCCAGGTCAGGCGGTAATCGCCACTACAATGTCGGATCAATCACCCCACCAGGAGTCATTCGCCATGCGCCATTGATGCCGCCGTCTGCACGACGGCCAGTCTCCACCCACCCCCAAAGAGCAGGGGGAGTTCTTGGCATCCTTGGAACCGCACATGACGAATCCCTATCTCGCGCTGGAAGGCGTGTCCTATGTTCTGCCGGACGGCAGGACGCTTTTCTCCGGTCTCAACGAACAGTTCGACCTGCGGCCCACCGGGCTGGTGGGCCGCAATGGCGTGGGCAAGAGCGTGCTGGCCGGCATTCTTGCCGGCCAGTTGCCGCCGGCCTCCGGCCGCTGCGTGCGTTCGGGCAGCGTGCATTATCTGGCCCAGCAGGCCGCCCCGCGCGTAGCCGGGACCGTCGCGGCGCTGGCGGGCGTGCAGGCCAGGCTCGATGCGCTGGGACGCATCGAAGCGGGCAGCGCCGCCGCCGAGGACTTCGACATTCTCGGCGATCGCTGGGACGTGCGTCTGGCATTGCAGCAGGAACTGGAGCGTTGCGGCCTGGGCCATCTCGACGCCGCGACGCCGGCCGCCACGCTCAGCGACGGCGAAGCCATGCGCGTCGCCCTGATCGGCGCCTTGCTGTCGGAGGCCGACTTCCTGATCCTGGATGAACCCACCAACCATCTGGACAGGCCCAACCGGCTAGCGTTGATCGAGCAGCTGCAACGCTGGCCGCGCGGCTTGCTGGTGATCAGCCATGACCGGCAACTGCTCGAAGCGATGCAGCGCATCGTGGAATTGTCGACGTTGGGGCTGCGTGGGTACGGGGGCGGCTACAGCTTCTATGCCGAGCGCAATGAAGAGGAGCGGCGCAACGCGCTGTCGCTGCTGGAGCAGCGCAAGCATGAACGCCAGTGCGAGGAACAATCGCTGCGTGCACAGCGCGAGCGCCAGGAGCGGCGGCAGGCGCGCGGCAACCGGCAGGGGCGCGAAGCCAATCAGGCCAAGATTCTGCTGGACCGGCAGAAGGCGCGCAGCGAAACCTCCGCGGGCAAGCTGCGCCGCCAGCATGCGGCGGCAAGTGAGCAGCTCACATTGCGTGTGCGCGAGGCGGCCGAACAGGTCGAGGACCAGGACGCCATCGTGCTGCATGCGCCGCCAACTGCCATGCCTGCGCAGAGGCGCATCGCTGAGCTGGATGGGGTGGAACTGCCCTTTGTCCTGGCCGCCACGCGCCGCATCGACCTGATGCTGGGCGGACAGCAGCGGGTGGGAGTGGTCGGTCCGAACGGTTGCGGCAAGTCGACCTTGCTCAAAGTATTGGCTGGGCAGCTTCAGGCATCGGGCGGGATATGCCGGGTCGCGGTAGAGGCCGTGTATCTGGATCAGGGACTGGCCACGCTGGCGCCGCAGCGCCCGGTGCTGGAGCAGTTGCAGGCGGCCAATCGCGGCGCGTCGGAAGCTGACTTGCGCACGCGCCTTGCCCAGCTTGGCCTGGACGCGCGCAAGATTGCCGTACCCAGTGCCGCGCTCAGCGGAGGAGAACGGCTGAAGGCCGCACTGGCCTGCGCGCTGTATGCGGACCCGCCCGCGCAACTGCTGTTGTTGGACGAGCCCAGCAACCACCTCGATCTGCCGTCGATGCAGGCATTGGAGGCAATGCTGCGCGCGTACCGGGGCGCCTTGGTCGTGGTGTCTCATGACGACGCGTTCATGGACAGCCTGGGCCTGACGCATCGCCTGCTTGCGGGCAGCGACGGATGGCGCCTGGAGATTATCTGATCGACAGTTCCAGTATGTCGTCCCCGGCTTCATCCCGTTCTCCCGTGGGCGTCCAGCCCAGGTGGCGGTAGAAGCCGTGGGAACGCACGGCGGGATCGCTGGCGCATGCCAGGAACAGGCGTTGGTGCCCCAGGCTTGCCAGATGCCGGACCATCAGCTGCAGCAGCGTCTTGCCCGCGCCCTGGTTCTCGCTTTCAGGCAGCAGGGCCAGGACCACGATTTCGCCGGTGTCGCGGTCGCCGTAGCAGTAGCCTGTCACTCGGCCGTCCGCGCATGCGACAAAGCCGGGAAGGTCTCCCGCAAGGACGCCGGCGGCCCAGCTGTCCACGGTGATGCCCAATGCGCGCAGTTCTTCGACGGAAAACGCGTTCTCTCTGGTTTGGCCGCGGATCGTCACGCAGGCCGGGACGTCGTCGGCGGTGGCGGGGCGGAAGGTCAGTGTGCTCATGCCCGTATATTGACACCCTGTGCGCAATCGTGGCGAGCGGTAACATTCCTCGCGCCGGCGCGGCATTAACATCGACCGCTTCAATCCGCGCACTGCAGGGTGTAGGCATGCTCGAGTCCGTACTCGCGCCATGGGCGCTGACTGGCCGGCTGTGGCTGCGGTTCTGGCCGCAATTGATGGCGCTGGTGCTGGCAGGCACGCTGGCCCGCGATGTGCTGCTGTGGGTGGCGGCGCAGACGGGCTTTGCCAATCATCTGGCCGGCCTGGCGGTACTTACGCTGGTTGCCTTGGCACAGCTGGTCACCACGGTGGCGATGTTTCTGGTGCTGCTGCCCGGCCTCCCGGCCTTGCGCGACGCGCAAGCGGCGGCGCGCGCTGGCGACACCGCGTCCGCCAGTACGGACGGGCGGCTGGGGCGGGCGTTGACCGTGGCCCTGCTGCCGTTCTTCGCCTATTACGCCGCTTGGGGGTTCCTGGGCGACATCGTGCGGCAGTACTCGCGCCTGGCCTATGGACTGGATCCGCTGGGCGAGCACGGCAATGTGCTGGACGCCCTGGATTCGCGCTGGCTGCTGGTCTCGGTGGCGATTTCCTGGCTGGTGCGCAAGGTGGCGGTGATGGCGCGCGACCGCACGGGCAAGGGCCGCTGGCAATGGCTGGTAGTGCTGTGCGAGACCAATTGGATCCTGATCGGCCTGTACGTCATCAGCCGCTGGAAGGACCAGGCCTGGCAATGGCTGGCCGACCGGCGCGGGTTGGAGGCGCTGCTGCAGTCCTTGATGAATATGCTGACGCCCATTACGAATGCCTGGGCGGCGGGCATGACGCCGGTCGAGGCGCAAGGGCGCGGCGTGGGCGTGGCGCTGGTCAGCCTGTTCTTCTATGCCTTGCTGCCGGTGATATGGCTGGTGATGGCCGCGCTGGTCTACGGCTACGACGTGCGCGATGATGCCGACCTGCGGCGCTATGAACGGCTGCAACGGCTGGGCGATCGCTACCGCGCGGTGCCGCGCTTTCTGCGCGATTTCGTCGAGCATTTCGTGGCCGGCTACCGCAAGCGCTATCTGCCTTTGGCCAGCGGCGTGCGCCTGGCCTTTCACAGCAGCGCGCTGCTGCTGGTGACGCTCATCGTGGGCTATCGGCTGATCGATTGGGGCGCCGCATGGCTGTGGTACGGCGCGACGCGCCTGATCGGCCCGCATGACCTGGATACCTGGCAGGTGCTGGCGCACGGCGTTTCGCTGCTGTTCGGCAGCCCGTTTCGCGATTCGTCCACGGGTCTGTTGATCGAGCCTTTGCGCATCTGCTTTCTCGCCGCCGTGCTGGAATGCGCCTACGCGCCGTGGAAGATGCGCAGTCCGGCGCCTGCGCCGGCAGCCTGATTCAGCCGGGCGGGTCCGGCGGCGCAAAGCGCAGGTAAGCAGGCCTCTCGGCATCGATAGATACGGTGATAGACCAGGGCGCGGCCGCGTCGGCGGGCACCATGAAGGCTTCCATGATTTCCACCTTGGCGCCCGACGCGGCGCCGCTGTGGGCGGCGGCCACGCAGCCGCGCGCCGTACCGCGGGGCAGGCGCAGCGCCGGCGCGATGGCGGGCAGCCAGGTACGCCCCTGCGCATCGTGCAGCGCGATGCGGCAGCCGCGCCAGCGCGTGGGCAGATCGGTGGATTGCACCTGCACGGAGAAGGCTGCCAGCGCGGCGCGGGAACCGGGTTGCCAGCCGCGGCCGGCCGGCGGTTCCAGCACGGCGAATTGCTGCAATTGCCACTGCGCGCCACCCAGCAGCGCCTGGGTGCCGGCCGCGACCTCGCGCGGCTGCAGTTCGCGGCCGTCGAGCCAGCGAGCCACGCTGTCGTGGCCGCTCCAGTACAGGGTCAGCAGTAGCAAGGGAGGCAGCAGCCACAAACTGCGGCGGCGCCAGCGGCGTTCGCTCATGGCCGCGTCGTTCATGGCGCGGCCTCTTGGTCGAGATCGTATTGGTCGGCGGCAATCGGCCGGCCAGAGTCGTCCAGCGGCACGCCGTCCAGCGCAATGCGCACCTGCGAGTCCAGGCGCGGGCCATAGCGCGCGGACAGCAGCAGCGTAGCGCCGCGCGCCTGATCGGGCCGGATCTCGAACACCAGCCGCACGGTGCGCGGCAGGCCTGGTTCCACGGCGTGGGGCGGCTGGTTGCGCGCGAGCACGAGACGGTCCGTGTGGCGGTAGGCCAGGCCGTCGGGTCCGAGCCAAGCGGCTTCGCCGACGGTGGCCGACGTGTCGCGCGCGGCCAGGCGCAGCCAGACGATGGCCCAGACGCCGCTCGTCGTGCGCGTCTGCGTAGCGCTCAGGCTCTTGTAGCTCAGCTGCCGAGCGAACTGCACGCGCTCCACGGTGACGTCGAACTGCCTGGCGCTCACGGTCTGTCCCATGGCGCCGCCTGCCGTGATGGGGCCAGTCAGCGCCATGTAGCGGGGCGTGCTGCGCTGCATGGCGTACAGGGCCAGCGCGGCGGCCAGCACCAGCAGCAGCGTGCCCAGCCGCGCGCTCATGGCGCCGACTCCGGCACGCCGTCCCGGGTTATCGGCAATTCGATCCTGCCGACGTTCGCGGGATTGAACCAGCCTGGCGCGCCATACAGATTGTCTACCGGCTTGTAGATCTTGCTATGCACGGCAAGCGCGGTGCGCGCGGGAGCCGCAGCTGCGGGCGGCAGCATCCAGACAAAGGCCATGCGCTCGGGCAGGCCGGGCTGCAGGTAAGGCATTTGCTGCGAATCGCGCAGCCCGACCGCCATGGGCTTGCCTGCAGCCGCTCCCAGCGGCGCATTCCAACGCAGCAGTCCGAGATAGTCGGCGCTCGATTCGGCGGTGCGGTTGGTGAGGTCAGCCTCGACCACCAGCGCCGTGGCGCCGGGCTTGAGCGGCACGCCGTAGACCTTGGGGGTGGAGGCGGTCCAGGCGCGGCGCGGCACCACCTGCCACTGGCCGGTCTGGATCGAGGCATCGGCGCCATATACGGGTTCGGACGCGCGGTTGAGCTTGCCGTAGGCGCCGTACAGCGCGACGCTGGCGGCGGCAAGCAGAGAGCCTATGCCTGCCAGGCTGGCGGCGACACGGGCTCTGAGCGAGTGCAGTACGCGCATCCGGACTCCAGGCGCGCGGACGGCGCGCATCGGGAATTCCAGATCGTAGGCGCGCTGCTCATGCCGGGCTTTGTCCTTATGTTTCCATGCATGTCGCGCAGCGCATTGCGGAGGGCTCAGGCCAAGTTTTGAAACAATTCATGGGTCAACGTCCGGACGTGAATGTTTCAGAACAAGTTCAGCGCCCGGGCCACCCACCAGCCCAGGCCGATCGCGATGCCGATCAGCAGCATCCTGCGCAGGCCGCCGCTCTTGGCCGGCACGGCGCCCGGAGGGAGGCCCGCGTTCACATGGGAGGGAGCAGCTTCGGCCGATGTGCGTGCCTGCGCCGGCGCGGGATCATCGGTTTCGATCACGAACTCCGGTTTGGCCTCGTGCTGCTTCATTCCCTGCGCCAGGTTTTCCACGTCCACGCCGGCGTTGCGCAGCATGTCCCACAGGCCGCCGTCTCCCTGGCCGGCGCGCAGCGCTTCGATGCGCTCGCGTTCGGCACGGGGGACTTCGTCCAGGCTGTCGTACTTGCGGCCATTGACCGTGACCGCGCCGTCCTTGATCTCGACCTTGAAGGACTCACCGTTTTCGATGCCGGCATAGCTCCAGGTTTGGCTCACCGAAGCGCCATCCATTCCGCCGTCCAGCAACTCTTCGATGTTGGCGCGCTGTTCGGGCGTCAGGTCCTTCGTGGTGCTCCAGCTGCGCGTCGTCGTGGTGCTGCGCCAAGTCTTGGTTTTTTCGTTCATGGGTGAATCCGTTGTCATGCGGGTCTAGTGCAAAGCCTCTTACTTTGTCCTTAATGCAAAACTTATTTTCATGTCAAGAAAATCGATCTGATATGGTCTATCGAGCGTATCAGATGGCCTAAAGAGCGCATAATGTGCGCACCCTTTCCCAAGCTCCATGTCGTGGGGATCGGGTCGATTTTCTGTATGCGAAGAGCGTGTTGTCACTAGCTCGGCGGTTCGTGTTCCCAGGTTCATGTTCGGTAGCTAGGACAACTTGGAGTATTCACGGAGATGTCTATGACAGAAGACGCAAAGCCGCGCAGGCGGTTCCTGCAGGCGTTGGCCATCGTGCCGGCGTCGACGTTGGCGGTGGGCGCAATGACCACGGGCTGTACCAACGAGCCGGATGGCGCCGCCGCGCGCGCCGCCAAGCCCTATGAACCCACCTATTTCACCAAGGCCGAATGGGCCTTCGTCGTGGCCGCGGTGGATCATCTGATTCCCGCTGACGAGTACGGTCCCGGCGCCATCGAGGCCGGCGTGCCGGAGTTCATCGACCGACAGATGGAAACGCCGTTCGGCCACGGCAAGCTCTGGTACATGCAAGGTCCGTTCCACACCGACCAGGTGCCGGAACTGGGCTATCAACTCAGCCAGAACCCCCGCGAGGTCTACCGCCACGGCATCGAGGCCTGTGACGCCTGGTGCGTGAAGACGCACGGCAAGGCTTACGCCGAACTGGACAAGCCGCTGCAGGAACAGATCCTGAAGGACCTACAGGGCGGCAAGATCAAGTTCGAAAGCGTGCCTGCCACGACGTTCTTCAGTTTCCTGCTTTCCAACACCAAGGAAGGGTTCTTCGCCGATCCCATGTATGGCGGGAACAAGAACATGGTGGGTTGGAAGATGGTGGGTTTCCCGGGCGCGCGCGCGGACTTCATGGACTGGGCCGACCAGCCCAACGCGAAGTATCCCTACGGCCCCGTGTCGATCTCTGGGGAGAAGGGTTAAGCCATGGCGATCAAAAAAGACAAAGTCGATGCGGTGCTGGTCGGATTCGGCTGGACCGGTGCGATCCTCGGCCAGGAGCTGACCGAGGCAGGGCTGCACGTGCTGGCGCTGGAGCGCGGCGCGATGCAGGACACGCCCAAGGACGCCGAGTATCCCAAGGTTGCCGACGAGCTGGCGTACTCCGTGCGCGGCAAGCTGTTCCAGGACCTGTCGAAGGAAACCGTGACCATCCGCCACGGCGTCGACGACGTGGCCGTGCCGTATCGGCAGAATGGTTCGTTCCTGTTGGGCACGGGCGTGGGCGGGGCGGGCTTCCACTGGAACGGCATGCACTACCGTGTGCTGCCCGAAGAACTGGAGCTGCGCTCCCGCTACGAAACGCGCTACGGCAAGAGCTTCATTCCGGAAGGCATGACCATCCAGGATTTCGGCGTGACCTACGATGAGCTGGAGCCGTACTTCAGCAAGTTCGAGTACGTGTGCGGCACCTCCGGCAAGGCCGGCAACCTGAACGGCCAGATCGTCGAAGGCGGCAATCCGCTGGAGGGCAAGCGCAGCAAGGAATTTCCGCTGCCGCCCCTGACCACCACCTACGGCGCGCAGCTGTTCGACAAGGCGGCGCGCGAAGTCGGCTTTCATCCGTATCCGGCGCCCGCGGCCAACGCCTCGGGGCCGTACACCAATCCGTACGGCGTGCGCCTGGGGCCCTGTAATTTCTGCGGTTTCTGCGAGAACTACGGCTGCTACATGTATTCGAAGGCCTCGCCGCAGACCACCATCCTGCCAGTGCTGCTGAAGAAACCCAATTTCGAGCTGCGCACGCAATCCCACGTGATCAAGGTCAATCTGGACTCGAGCGGCAAGAAGGCCGTGGGCGTGACCTACATCGACGCGCAAGGCCGCGAGATCGAGCAGCCGGCCGACCTGGTGATCCTGTCGGCCTACCAGATGCACAACGTGCGCCTGCTGCTGTTGTCCGGCATCGGCAAGCCTTACGATCCCAAGACCAATGAAGGCGTGGTCGGCAAGAACTACGCCTACCAGATGAACGGCGGCGTCAGCGTGCTGCTGCCCAAGGGCACTCAGCTCAACCCCTTCGTGGGCACGGGCGCGGGCGGCGTGGGCATGGACGACCTGAATGGCGATCAGTTCGACCACGGCCCGCTGGGCTTTCTGGGCGGCGCCAGCATCCGCCACGTGCGCTACGGCGGCCGTCCGATCAAGCAGACGCCCACCATGCCGGGCACGCCCAGCTGGGGCACGGGCTGGAAGGCGGGCGTGCAGGACGCGTACCAGCGCCACATGACCATAGGCATTTCCGGTTCGGTGATGTCGTATCGCGACGCCTATCTGTCGCTGGACCCGACCTACAAGGACAGCTTTGGCCAGCCTCTGCTGCGCATGACCTTCGATTGGCATGACAACGAGTTCGACATGCTGGGCTACATGGGCAAGCGCATGGAAGACGTAGCCAAGGCCATGAAGCCCGAAAAGTACGCCGTGGGGGTGCGCAAGAAGGGCGCGCGCTACGACACCAGGGTGTACCAGAGCACGCACAATACGGGCGGCGCCATCATGGGCACCAACCCCAAGGAAAGCGTGGTCAACAAGTACCTGCAAAGCTGGGACGTGCCCAACCTGTTCGTGATGGGCGCCTGCGCGTTCCCGCAGAACATGGGCTACAACCCCACGGGCCTGGTCGGAGCGCTGGCCTACTGGTCGGCGCAGGCCATCCGCGACCAGTACCTGAAGAACCCCGGCCCGCTGGTCCAGGCTTAAGGAGACGACACAATGATTAAGCAGACCATTGTTGCGGCTCTTTCCGCCCTGGCGGCAAGCGCGGCGTTCGCCGCCGACGGCACGCCTGCCGCCGCCGACGCGCAGATGATCAAGCAGGGCGAATACCTGTCGCGCGCCGGCGACTGCATCGCCTGCCACACGGCCAAGGACGGCAAACCGTTCGCGGGCGGCCTGGGTATCGATTCGCCGCTGGGCATGATCTATTCCACCAACATCACGCCTGACAAGGACACCGGCATCGGCGGCTATACCTACGAGGACTTCGACCGGGCCGTGCGCCACGGCGTGGCCAAGGACGGGCACTCGCTGTATCCGGCGATGCCATACACCGCCTATGCCAAGGTCACGCCCGAGGATGTGAAGGCCCTGTACGCCTACTTCATGCACGGCGTGGAGCCGGTCAAGCAGGAGAACAAGGACACCGACATCATCTGGCCCTTGTCGATGCGTTGGCCGCTGGGCGTGTGGCGCTGGATGTTCGCGCCCGACGTGGCCACGGCACCCGTGACCGCCGACACGCAAGGCGCGGACCGCGCGGCGCTGCTGCGTGGCCAGTACCTGGTCGAAGGCCTGGGCCATTGCAGCACCTGCCACACGCCGCGCGGCATCGCCTTGCAGGAAAAGGCGCTGACCGAGGCGGACGGTTCGGCCTTCCTGTCGGGCGGCGTGGTCGAAGGCTGGCTGGCCAAGAACCTGCGCGGCGACACCACCGACGGCCTGGGCGGCTGGAGCCAGGCCGACATCGTGGCATTCCTGAAGTCCGGCCGCAACGGCCATTCCGCCGCCTTCGGCGGCATGGCGCAGGTCGTAGGCGACAGTACCCAGCATCTGTCCGACGCCGACTTGAACGCCATCGCGGCCTACCTGAAGAGCCTGCCGCCGGTGAACAAGGATGCGACCAAGCAGCTGGCCTACAACGAGACCGTATCGCAGGCGCTGCGCACGGGCAAGGACAAGGGCGACGGCGCCATGGCCTTCCTCAACAACTGTGCGGCCTGCCACCGCAGCACGGGCAAGGGCTACACGGAGACCTTCCCGCAGCTGGCGCTCAGCTCCACGGTGAACTCGGCGGATCCTGCCTCCCTGATCCACATCGTGCTCAAGGGCGCGCAGATGCCGGCCACCACGGCGGCGCCGACCGCCTATGCGATGCCGGGCTTCGACTGGCGCATGAGCGACAAGGAGGTCGCCGAGGTGGTGACGTTCGTGCGGTCCAGCTGGGGCAACCAGGCGGCGGCCGTCACCGCGGCCGACGTGGCCAAGGTGCGCAAGGACGTGGGGGCCGCGCCGCAGCCGGCACGCTGATATCCCCGCTCCATCGCGTAGCGTGATGGAAGGCGGCGCCGGCAGGCCACGCGGTTTGCCGGCGCCGCTTCAAATCCAAAGTCCAAGCGCGACGCCTATTCTTGCTGGCGCCTATACAAGATCATTCCGCCGTGGTGCAAGACACCATCGATGAAATCCCCATCGGCGGTGAAGCCGGTGTCATCCCAGTATTCAATGTGGTTGCCGCTTACCTCGTATCGGCCTTGATAGGCGCTTTCGATTTCTCCGCGCGCCTCGTCATAGCGGCCGCTCGGCAGGAGGTTGTGGCGTATCCGGCCATCCTTGGTCACCCACATGCCGGCGTAGGGATGGTTTGCCACTTGTCGGGTGGCGGGAGCGGTGTTGTTAGTCATCTGGGCGGCGCTTTTCTGGAGAGGGGCGGAAATTGCGGCGACGATGGCAATGGCCGCGTAAAGCACGGAGGGGCGGATCATGGCTTCGTCCCCCGGAATTCCTGGGCCGTAGCCGCGCGCTGCTGGGCGAAGATTTCGGACAGAGCTTGCGACGCGGTAATCGCGCGAGGAAAGCCGGCAGGCACGGTCACCAGATATATGGCTTCCTTCAGTTCTTCTTCGGCGACTCCAATGTTCAGGGCGTATTGGGCATGGATCTTCATGAAAGCGAATTCACCCATTGCCGCGAACACCGCGACGGCCGCAATCTGGCGGATGCGGGGATCAAGGCCGTCCCGGGACCAGACATCGCCCAACGCATAGCCTTCGGTCGCCTGAGCCAGGAATGGAAACTCGGCGCGCATGCGCTCCAGATTTGGCTGCGTAGCGCCTTTGTTCAGACTGCGCAGGACCTCCGAGCCCCGCTGCATGCGGCGCTCGGTAGTGTCGGTGACGGCGGGGGTTCCGGTTGCCAAAGCGGATCCTGCCAGCGCCGAAGTCGCCAGGATCATCCCGGCAATGGTTGGCATTCCACGAGCCATGACTGATCTCCTTTTCGAGAGGTTTTTTTGTGTACTCCATGGAGAGATGAGCTCCATGAGCAGCACTGTAGGTACTCTTGATTGGCGTGATAAGCTGGCCGCTGCTTTATGGCTTGGGAAGGTTTGCTAACCAATGGACGCTGATTTCAATGCGCTGGCAACGTTTGTGTTCGTGGCTGAAGAGAAGAATTTCCGGGCAGCGGCGGATCGCATCGGCGTCTCGCGTTCCGCAGTAAGTCAAACGATCGCGCGCTTGGAAAGCATGATGGGCGTTGCGTTGGTTCGGCGCACGACGCGCAGCGTCAGTCTGACGGAAGCGGGAGAGCGGTTGTTTGCCGAAGTGGCCCCGGCCTTGGCCGATATGCGAACAGCCTTCGAGGCCACGGTGAACCTCCAGGGACCTCCGCGAGGGCAGCTACGCCTGACGGTATCTTCGATTGCCGAGCGCTTTCTTTCGGGAGCGATGTTGAGCACGTTTTCGCAGGCGAATCCGGAAATCCAGCTCGACGTCACGGTGACTGACGAGGAGTTCGACATCGTGGCCGAAGGCTACGATGCCGGAGTTCGCCTGGGCGAAGTGATCGAGCAGGACATGATTGCGATTCCCATCGTTGGCGACGAACGGCAAATGGTGGTGTGCGCTCCGGCCTTCCGTGATCGGTATGGCATGCCCATGCATCCCCGGGATCTCCCGAGATATCGCTGCATCGGGTGGCGCCCGGCGCCGAAGGCGGTTCCCTATCGCTGGGAGTTTGCAGAGGATGGCAAAGATTTCAGCGTCCAGGTTGAGCCGGAAATCACTACCAACGACATGGCACTGATGATCAAGCTTGCGGTTGCCGGAGCCGGAATCACCTTCGGCATGGAAGAGAGCTTTCGCCCAACCATTGCACGCGGAGAACTGATTTCTTTGCTCGACGAATTCTGTCCGACATTCCCCGGTTTCTATCTCTATTATCCCAGCCGGCGAAATATTCCTCCCAAGCTTCGAGCCTTGATTGAGCACGTGCAGGCGTTTCGCCAAGGTGGATGAACGGGCGTACCGTGTCGGGTCAGCAGCTGGCGAAGGACTCATGGCCGGGGCCGCGTTTTTCATGGGAGATTTGACAAGCCCCGATGCCGGGCGCACGCTACGCTACATGCATAGTCCCGCAACTTCCCTCGCGCTGATTATTACCACCATCAGGTCCATGGTGGGTTAGCGCGCGTCGGTACATCGCTACACAAACCCGCCAGAGGCGGGTTTTTTTGTTGGCCCGCCTCCTGCCCGCATTTTTCCCAGGAGAGCACTTCATGATGTCCACTGATCCTTCCCCCTCGGCCACGCCCATGCTGCACTTCCTGTGCGGCAAGATCGGCTCCGGCAAATCCACGCTGGCGCAGCAACTGGCGGCGCAGCCCGGCTCCATCCTGCTCAGCGAGGACAGCTGGCTGGCGGCGCTCTATCCGGGAGAAATCGTGGACCTGGCCGACTACGCCCGCTGCGCCAGCCGTCTGCGCAATGCGATGGGCAGCCATGTGGCGGCGCTGGTGCGGGCGGGTTTGTCGGTGGTGCTGGACTTCCCGGCCAACACGCGGCGCAGCCGCGAATGGCTGCGCCAAATGGCGCAAGATGCCGGCTGCGCCCATCGGCTGCATTACCTGGATCTGCCCGACGAGGTCTGCAAGGCCAGGCTGCGCGCCCGCAACGCGTCGGGCACGCATCCCTACACCACCACGGACGAACAGTACGACGCGATCACTGCGTACTTCGTCGAGCCGGACGAAGGCGAAGGGTTCCATCTGCTGCGTCACGGGCAGGACTGAAGCGGCGCACGCCAGCCGGCCGCGCCTGCTATGATTGCTGGATAAATATCCAGTTATCCGGCCCGGCCGATGTTTCCCGCCTACCGCTACTACTATCTGCACAACTTCCAGCGCGCGCTGACGTGGGTGGGCGACCGCTACGCCGACCTGCTGGATGACGCTGAGCGCCGTTTCATGGCGGATTTCCCGGCCTTGCCGCAGGCCTCGCAGGCGCTGATGGTGCGCATGCTGATGCGGCGCGGCCCGTGGTTCCGAGCCGGCCGGCTGGTCTATGAAGAGATCGGCGCGGCCGAGGCGGCAGCCCAGCCGTTGTTGGCGCTGGGCTGGCTGGACGCGCGGGCGCCGATGACGCTGGACGAGTTGTTCGGCCTGCACACCAAACCGGAGCTGAACCGCATGTTTGCGGATGTGCCGGTCAGATCCGCCTCGCGCAAGGGCGATCTGTTGGAGGCCGCGCGCGCGGCCAACGCGGAGGCGCGGCCTTACGCGGAATGGAACCCGGGCGCGGACGAGCCGGTCTGGCGCGTGACCGTGACGGATATCTGCGAGCGCTTCCGCCTGATGTTCTTCGGCAATCTGCATCAGGATTGGTCGGAGTTCGTGCTGGCCGACCTGGGCGTGTTCCAGTACGAGACGGTGCCGTTCGACGCATCTTCCCGCGCCTTCCAGACGCGGGAAGATGTGGATTGTTATCTGGCGCTGCACGCCTGCCGCGTGGCGCTGGACGAAGGGGCCGACGCCGATGCGTTGATGCAGGCCGTGCAGGCCTGTGCCAGCGGCAATCCCTGGCTGGAAAAGCGCCGCGCCAAGGTGCTGCTGCGCATCGGGCAGGCTTGCGAACGGGCGCGGGACTGGGACGCCGCGCAACGCGTATACGAGGCCTGCGCCTATCCCGGCGCGCGCCACCGCCGCATCCGCGTGTATGAGCGCATGGCGCGGCCCGATGATGCGCTGGCCCTGGCGCTGCAGGCGCAGGCCGCGCCCGAAAGCGAAGAGGAAAGCCAGCGCCTGGCGCGCATGTGGCCGCGCCTGTATCGGGGCGCGGGGCAGGGCGTCCCGGCGCGTGAGCCGGCTCCCGCCTTGCTGCGCACCGACCTGACGCTGGCTCGGCCGACCGAGCCCGCCCCGGTGGAGTTCGTCACGCGCGACCATTTGCACCGGGACGACGCGCCCGTGCACTACGTGGAAAACGCGCTGATCAATTCGCTGTTCGGGCTGCTGTGCTGGCCGGCCGTATTCGCGCCCTTGCCGGGCGCCTTCTTCCATCCGTTCCAACGTGGTCCTGCCGACCTGGACGCGCCGGATTTCCACCAGCGCCGCGCGGCGCTGTTCGCGCAATGCCTGGCGCAGCTGGACAGGCCGGACTACCGGGACTTGATCCTGCAACGCTACGCCGACAAGTCGGGCCTGCAATCGCCTTTCGTGTTCTGGGGTTCGCTGTCCGAGGACTTGCTGATGCAGGCGCTGGAATGCCTGCCGGCCGCGCATCTGAAGCTGTACTTTGAACGCCTGCTGCGCGACGTCAAGACCAACCGCTCCGGCCTGCCGGACCTGATCCGCTTCTGGCCGTCCGAGCGCCGCTACGAGCTGATCGAGGTCAAGGGTCCGGGCGACAAGCTGCAGGACAACCAGATCCGCTGGCTGCAGTACTGCGTGTCGCACGGCATGCCGGTGCGGGTGTGCCACGTCAGCTGGCGCGAGGACGCGGCATGAGCTACGCGGTGGCGGTGCGCGCGCTGTGCGAATTCACGGCGCGGACAGGGGACCTGGACCTGCGCTTCACGCCCGCGCCCACGGGCCTGGAGGGCATGGCGGGCCACGCGACCGTGACGGGCCGCCGCGGGCCGGCGTACGAGACCGAAGTGGCCCTGTCCGGGCAGCATGAAACCCTGCTGGTGCGCGGCCGCGCCGATGGCTACGACCCCGTGGCCAACCAGCTCGAAGAGATCAAGACCTACCGCGGCCAGCTGGACAGCGTGCGCGACAACCACCGCGCCGTGCATTGGGCGCAGGCCAAGGTATACGGACATCTGCTGTGCCAGGCGCGCGGACTCGGTAGCCTGCGCGTGGCGCTGGTGTATTTCAACGTGGTCACCGAGGAAGAGACGGTGCTGGCGGAAACGCACGAGGCCGCCGCGCTGGAAGCGTTTTTTCGCGAGCAATGCGGACGTTTCCTGGCCTGGGCGACGACCGAACTGGCGCACCGGCAATCACGCGATGCGGCGCTGGAGGCGCTGAAGTTTCCGCACGGCGAATTCCGCGCCGGGCAGCGCGAGCTGGCCGTGGCTGCCTACCGCACGGCACGCGACGGCGGCTGTCTGATGGCCCAGGCGCCCACCGGCATAGGCAAGACACTGGGCACGATCTTCCCGCTGCTCAAGGCCAGTCCGGGTGCGGGCCTGGACAAGATCTTCTTCCTGGCGGCCAAGAGCCCGGGGCGCGGCCTGGCGCTGGAAGCGCTGGACACCGTCAACGCGCAGCCCGCCGCGCCTGGCCTGCGGGTGCTGGACCTGCAGGCGCGCGACAAGACCTGCGTGCATCCGGACCTGGCCTGCCACGGCGAATCCTGCCCGCTGGCCCAGGGCTTCTACGACCGCTTGCCGCAGGCGCGCGAGGCCGCGCTGGCGCACGCGCGCCTGGATGCCGCTACGGTAGCGGCCGCCGCGCGCGAGCACCAGGTCTGCCCGTACTACCTGTCGCAGGAGCTGATCCGCTGGAGCGACGTGGTGGTGGGCGACTACAACTACTACTACGACGCCACGGCAATGCTGTACGCCATGACGCAGGTCTACCAATGGAAGGTGGCGGTGCTGGTGGACGAGGCCCACAACCTGGTCGACCGGGCGCGCCGCATGTACACGGGCGAGCTCGACCAGGCCTCGCTGGCGGCCGCGCGCTACGCCGCGCCCAAGGCGCTGAAGAAATCCCTGGACGGACTGCAACGCTCCTGGAATGCGCTCAACAAGAAGCAGGCGGAACGCTATCAGGCTTATGACGAGGTGGCGGCCGGGGTGCTGGCCGCGGTGCAGAAGGCGGTGGGCGCGATCATGGAATACATGGCCGAATCGCCGTTGCCGCAGGACGATCCGGTGCTGGCGTTCTACTTCGAGGCCTTGCAGTTCATGCGGCTGGCGGAACAGTTCGGCTCGCATGCGCTGTTCGACGTGACCCGGTCGGAGGCAAGCGCCGCCGGCGCCAAGACACCGCCTTCCGTGCTGTGCGTGCGCAACGTGATTCCGGCGCCGTATCTGGCGGCACGTTACGCGGCGGCGCACGCCACGGTGCTGTTTTCCGGCACGCTGAGCCCGCAGCAGTTCTACCGTGACACGCTGGGCCTGCCCGCGGCCACGCCCTGGCTCGACGTGGCCGCGCCATTCCAGGCCGAGCAATTGGCGGTGCGCGTGGTGGGCAACGTGTCCACGCGCTATCGCGACCGCGAACGCTCGCTGGAACCCATCGTCGAGCTGATTGCGCGGCAATACGCGGAGCGGCCAGGCAACTACCTGGGCTTTCTCAGCAGCTTCGACTATCTGCGCCAGGTGTCGGACCTGATGCGCGAGCGCCACCCCGCCGTGCCGATCTGGCTGCAGACCCCAGGCATGGACGAGGCCGGCCGCGCCGCGTTCCTGGCGCGCTTTACAGAAGCCGGGCAGGGCGTGGGCTTCGCGGTGCTGGGCGGCGCTTTCTCGGAAGGGGTGGACTTGCCCGGCAAGCGTTTGATCGGCGCCTTCATTGCCACGCTGGGACTGCCGCAGGTGAATGCCGTGAACGAAAACATGAAGCGCGCCATGGACCAGCGCTATGGCGTGGAGAACGGCTACGACTACACCTACCTGTATCCCGGCATGCAGAAAGTGGTGCAGGCGGCGGGCCGCGTCATCCGCACCGAACACGACGTGGGCACGGTGCACCTGATCGACGACCGCTATCGCCGCGCCAAGGTGCGCGGCCTGCTGCCAGGTTGGTGGCGCGTGGAGTGATCAGGCGGAGCGCAGTGCCTGCGGTTTGCGTAGTATTGTCTGCCTGCGCGGCCGGCGTCCGGCCCGCGCCATTCACCATGACAAGGCGCCCGGTTGCCGCGGCGCCACAAGGAGACCTGCATGACCCACGCCGCCGCCCCATTGAACGACATCGTGGCCATGTCCGCCCACGCGCTGTCCGAGGCGATCCGGCAGCGCCAGGTGTCCTGCCGCGAGGTTATGGCCGCCTATTTGGCTCACATCGACCGGGTCAACCCGAAGCTGAACGCCATCGTCGCCCGGCGCGACAGCGACGAACTGCTGCGCGAGGCCGATGAGCGCGATGCTCAGCTGGCCGCGGGCCAATGGCTCGGCTTTCTGCATGGCATGCCGCAAGCGCCCAAGGACCTGACCGCGGTGCGCGGCATGGTCACGTCCATGGGCTCGCTGGTCTACAAGGATCAGGTCACGGCGCACGACTCCATCATCATCGAGCGCATGCGTGCGTCCGGCGCCATCTTCATCGGCCGCAGCAACGTGCCGGAGTTCGGCCTGGGCTCGCATACCTATAACCCGGTGTACGGCGTCACCGGCAATCCCTACGATCCGTCCAGGACCGCGGGCGGCAGTAGCGGCGGGGCGGCGGCGGCCCTGGCGGCGCGCATGCTGCCGGTGGCGGACGGCAGTGATTTCGGCGGCTCGCTGCGCAATCCCGCGGCGTTCTGCAACGTCTACGGCATGCGGCCCTCGGCCGGCCGGGTGCCCTATGGGCCGTCGACCGAGGTATTCCTCAAGCAGCTGGCCTACGAAGGGCCGATGGGCCGTTCGCCGCGCGACGTAGCCATGCTGCTGTCCGTGATGGCGGGGCCGGACAAGCGCGTGCCGCTGTCCCTGACCGGCGACCCGGCCCAGTTCGCCCAGCCACTGGACGCCGACCTGCGCGGCAAGCGCGTGGGCTGGCTGGGCGACTGGAACGGTTACCTGCCGATGGAGGCAGGCATCCTGGAACTGTGCGAGCAGGCGCTGGCCGATCTGGCGCAGACAGGCTGCGAGGCGGTCGACTACCAGGTGCCGTTTGCCGGCGAACGCCTGTGGCGGATCTGGCTGGCCCACCGCCATCTGATGGTGGGCGGACAGCTCCACCCCCTGGTCCACAATCCCGAAACGCGCAAGCTGGTCAAGCCGGCCGTGATTTGGGAGGTCGAAGGGCTGGAGGGCATGACGGCGCGGCAGGTCTACCAGGCCACTGAAGAGCGCAGCGCCTGGTACCAGACCGTGCTGCGCATGTTCGAGGACGTGGATTATCTGGCTGTGCCGTCGGCCCAGGTGTTTCCTTTCGATGCGGCGCTGGACTGGCCCAAGGAGATCGCCGGGCGCCCCATGGACACGTATCACCGCTGGATGGAGACCGTCACGCCCTGGACCCTGGCGGGCTGCCCGGTGATCAGCGTGCCGGTGGGGTTCAACGCTGCCGGCCTGCCCATGGGCATGCAACTGATCGGACCGCCCCAGGCCGACCTGGCCGTGCTGCAGCTGGCGCACGCCTACGGACAGGCGCGCGACTGGGTGGAATCCAGGCCACCCGCCACCCTGTGGGGCGAAACCGCCTGAAAACGGGTCCGGTACGCATTGTTGCGGGAAAAGACAAGCCCTTGTAAGAGGGCTTTGCTTTTTCCCGACGTAAACCGCCATATTTGCCGCAAATTCAGCGTTTTCCGTGGCTGGGGGCCTTTGCCTTTGCAATAATTGTCATCCAACTCACAACATCCCGTAATAAATGGACAGCCTTGTGTCCCCCGTTCTGTTCCAGAATATTTCGGCCCAATCGACGAGTTGATTTTGCATAGAGGTTTCCCGGCATGAAGAATCTGACACTACGCCAGCGCATCCTGGCCAGCTTCCTGGCGATCCTGGCCATCATGGCGTTGATGGTGGTGATGGATTACCGGCGCCTGCTGGTCATCGAGTCGGAAGTCGAACTGATCAACAACGACGCCGTGCCAGGCATCTACTACAGCACCTCGATCCGCGCCTCCTGGTTCGCTGGTTTCGTGGTGGTGCAGGATGCGTTGAACATGGATACGGAGCAGGAGCGCAACACCATCCTGGCCGGACTGCCCGAGACGGATAAATTGCTGGCGGACCATACGGAACAGTACCGCCGCACCATCGGGCGCGAAGATGATCGCGGAATGTTCAGCGAGTTCGAGAAGGAACTGCAGGAATACAAGCGCATCCGCGCCAATGTGCTGGCACCGGCCATGCTGGCGGACCCGGCGCGAGCGCAGGCGCTGATCAAGGCGGAACTGCGGCCCGCGTTCTACAAGGGCCGCGACATCCTGGCCAGGATGGTGCTGGAAAACAAGAAGCAGGCCGATGACGCGGCGGCCGCCATCAGGCAGTCGGTGGACAGCGCCGAAGTGCGCATGCTGGTGTCGTTGGCCCTGGCGATCATCGCTGCCATCATCTGCGGCATCATGCTGATGCGCGCCATCGCCAACCCGATGCGGGCCATCGTCAAGACCCTGGAAGCCACGGGCGGGGGCGATCTGACGCGGCGCCTGACGCTGGCGCGCAAGGACGAATTCAACGCCATTGAAACCGGCTTCAACGGCATGGTGGACGAGCTGACCGGACTGGTCGGCAAGACGCAGCGCTCGGCAGTGCAGGTGGCCACCTCGGTGACCGAGATCGCGGCCACCTCCAAGCAGCAGCAGGCCACGGCTTCCGAGGTCGCCGCCACCACCACGGAAATCGGCGTCACCTCGCGCGAAATCTCCGCCACCTCGCGCGAGCTGGTGCGCACCATGGCCGAAGTCTCGGGCGCGGCCGAGCAGACCGCGGCCCTGGCGGGCAGCGGCCAGGTGGGCTTGGCGCGCATGGAGGACACCATGCGCAACGTGGTGGGCGCAGCGGGCTCGGTCAACGCCAAGCTGGCGATCCTGAACGAGAAGGCCGGTAATATCACGCAAGTAGTCACTACGATCACGAAAGTGGCTGACCAGACCAACCTGCTGTCGCTGAACGCGGCGATCGAGGCCGAGAAGGCGGGCGAGTACGGCCGCGGTTTCGTGGTGGTGGCCACCGAGATCCGCCGGCTGGCGGACCAGACCGCCGTCGCCACCTACGATATCGAGCAGATGGTGCGCGAGATCCAGTCGTCGGTGTCGGCCGGCGTCATGGGCATGGACAAGTTCTCCGAAGAAGTGCGGCGCGGCATGGCCGACATGCAGCAGGTGGGCGACCAGCTGTCGCAAATCATCCAGCAGGTGCAGACGCTGGCGCCGCGCGTGCAGATGGTCAACGAAGGCATGCAGGCGCAGGCCACCGGCGCCGAGCAGATCAACCAGGCCCTGCAGCAGTTGAGCGACGCCGCGCAGCAGACCGTGGAATCGCTGCGCCAGTCCACGCTGGCGATCGAAGAGTTGACGCTGGTGGCCAACGACCTGCGCAGCGGCGTGTCGCGCTTCAAGGTGTGATGGCTGCCATGGCCGAGTGCACTCTCTCTGCTGCGGCCGGACGCCGGCTGTACCTGCTGTTTCGCATCGGCGGCGACCGCTATGCGCTGGACGCGAGAGACATCGCCGAGGTACTGGGCCTGCGCGAGTTCAAGCAGGTGCCGGGCGCGCCGGCCTGGGTGGCCGGCGTCATGGACCGCCGCGGCGCGGCCATACCCGTCATCGACATGAGCGCGCTGGCGGGCGGGAGCGCGGCGGCCGCCGTGACCAGCACGCGGCTGGCGCTGGTCCGCTACCGGGCGGTCCCCGGCGCGCCGGAGCATCTGCTGGGGCTGATCCTGGAGCAGGCGACCGAAACCGTGCACTACGATCCCGCCGCGTTCCAGTCCGGCGGCCTGGACAATCCGGGTGCGCGCTATCTGGGCGCGGTGCATAGCGATGCCGGCGGCATGGTGCAGGCCGTCAAGGTGGACGATCTGCTGCCTGCGACCGTGCGGGCGCTGCTGTTTCCCGCGGATGCCGCGGGCGAGGCGCGGCCATGATGCTGATCGACGATTTCAGCGCCTTGCTCAAGCGGCGCATGGGCCTGGACAGCGGCTCCATCGGCAAGGCCGCCGTGGAGCGCGCGGTGCGGCGCAGAATGGGCCTGGCCGGGGTCGCCGACGAACAGGATTATCTGTGGCAGGTGCAGGCGTCGCCCGCCGAGATGCAGCAGCTGATCGAAGCGGTCATCGTGCCGGAGACTTGGTTTTTCCGTTATCCCGAATCGCAGACGGCCATGGCCGCGCTGGCGCGGGCGCGGCTGTATGCCACGGGCGCGGAGAGCCGCGTGCTGCGGGTGCTGAGCGTGCCCTGTTCCAGTGGCGAAGAGCCTTATTCCATCGCCATGGCGCTGCTGGACGCCGGCGTGCCCGCCGAACGTTTCCAGATCGACGCCTTCGACATCAGCGTGCGCATGGTTGAGTTCGCGCAGCGCGCCCTGTATGGCCGCAATTCCTTCCGCGGCGATGATCTGGGTTATCGCGACCGCCATTTTTCCGAGACGGCCGACGGCCATCAGCTGGCCGCCCAGGTGATGGGGCAGGTGCGGTTCCAGCCGGGCAATCTGTTCGATCCCGCTCTGCTGGCCGGCGTGGCGCCCTATGACTTCGTGTTCTGCCGCAACCTGCTCATCTACTTCGACTCCGCCACGCAGGAACGCGCGGTGCAGGTGTTGCGCGGGTTCACGCGCGAAGACGGCGTGCTCTTCGTCGGCCCGGCCGAGACCACGCTGTTGACCGGGCGCAGGCTGCCCGCGGTGCCGATGGCACGCTCGTTCGCTTTCCTGGCCAAGCCGCTGCCGCCGCCCGCCGCGCCCGCTGTAGCGCCGGCGGCGCGCCCCATTGTGCATAGCTGGGCGCCGCCCAGACGGCCTTTGACGCAGGCGCCTGAGCCCGGCCTGCCCCTGGCGCATGCCCCCATACCGGTAGTCCCTGCGGCGCCGCCGGCAGGTCAGGGCGGCGCGCAGGCATCCCTGCGCCATATCGCGGCCCTGGCCGATCAGGGCCGGGTGCAGGACGCCATGGCGCAGTGCCGGGCGCACATCGACAGCCACGGCGCCAGCGCCGAGGCGCTGTATCTGCAAGGCCTGCTGCAGGACGCGGCGGGCGATGCGCGGCAGGCGCAAGCCGCCTACCGCAAGGCGCTCTACCTGGATCCGACCCATCGCGAAGCCTTGCTGCATCTGGCCGCGCTGGTGGCGTCGGAGGGCGATCACGAAGCGGCCCGCCGCCTGCAGGCGCGCGCGGCGCGCGGGGAGCTGCGACGTGGATGAGACTTTGGGCGCGCTGTCCGACGTGGACGATTGCTGGAATCGCATCGGCATCCGCGGCGACAAGAGCTGCGGGCAGTTGGCGGACCACGTGCACTGTCGCAACTGTCCGGTGTACGCGGCGGCGGCCAAGCGCATCCTCGACCGCCTGCCGCCGCAGATGGCAGACGCGGCGGGCGACGCGAGGGCGGAGGAAAGCGCTCATTTGTCCTCGCTGCTGGTGTTCCGCGTGCAGGGCGAATGGCTCGGACTGCCGACGCGGGCGTTGGATGAAGTGGCGGGCATCCGCCGCATCCTGAGCCTGCCGCACCGCCGCGATCCGGCGATGCTGGGCGTGGCCAACGTGCGCGGTTCTTTGACGGTATGCGTGTCGCTGGCGCGCCTGCTGGGCCTGGAGGCTCCGGCGGGGGATCCGCGCGAACGGCTGGCCACGGCGCGCATGCTGTTGCTGGGCGGCGCGGGGCGGGCAGTGGTGGCGCCGGTGGACGAGGTCGAGGGCATCCATGCGGTGGACCTGGACCGGCTGGAATCCTTGCCGGCGACCGTGGAGGGCGCGAGCCTGAAATACTCGGGCGGCATGGCCCGCTGCGGCGGCCGCGCGGTCGGCGTATTGGACGAGACCTTGCTGATGCAAGCTTTGGAACGGAGCCTGGCGTGAATCCGGAACAGATGCGCGACGCCTCGCTCCTGGAATTGTTCCAGCTCGAGACCCGCACCCAGGTGCAGGTGCTGAATAACGGCCTGCTGGCGCTGGAGCACGACCCGACCTCGGCGCCGCAGCTGGAAGCCTGCATGCGCGCGGCGCATTCGCTCAAGGGCGCGGCCCGCATCGTCGACCTGCATCCGGCGGTGCGCATCGCGCACGCCATGGAGGATTGCCTGGTCGAGGCGCGCGAAGGGCGGCTGCGCCTGCAGGCGGCGGACATCGATGCCTTGCTGATGGGCGCGGACCTGTTGCAGCGCGTGGCCACGCCGGGAGCGGAGCTGGGCAGCGAGATCGACGAACTGGTGGCGCGGTTGAGCAATGCGCCCCTTGCGCCGCCTGCAGCGTCGGCCGCGGCGCCGGCCCCCAAGCCTGCGGATTTTCTGCCACCGATCCCGGCCGTGGAAGAGCCGCCGGCCGCGGCGCCGGTGCGGCGCAGTTCCGACATGGGGCTGGGCGAGGGCGAACGCGTGCTGCGCGTGACGGCCGACACGCTCAACAAATTGCTGGGCCTGTCCAGCGAGACGCTGGTGGAGTCGCACTGGATCGGGCCTTTCGGCGCGTCCATGCTGCGCCTGAAGCGCATGCAGGCGGGCGCGGTCCAGGCGTTGGACGGCGTGCGCGCGGTGCTGGCCGGACAGGCGCTGGAGGCGCAGGCGCAAGCCGCGCTGGACGATGCCCTGCGTATCGTCGAGCAATGCCAGCAGGAGCTGTCGCAGCGCACCAGCGAGGTCGATGAATTCGGCTGGCGCATGGGCCACCTGGCCCAGCGCCTGTACGACACTGCGCTGGCCTGCCGCATGCGGCCGTTCGGCGACGGGGTGGGCGGCATGGCGCGCATGGTGCGCGACGTGGGCCGCGCGCTGGGCAAGCAGGTGCGCCTGGAACTAGAGGGCGAGTCCACCCAGGTGGACCGCGACATCCTGGAAAAGCTGGACGCGCCGTTGATGCATCTGCTGCGCAACGCGGTCGACCACGGCATCGAAATGCCGCAGGACCGGCTGGCGGCAGGCAAGCCGGCCGAAGGCCGCATCCGGCTGTCGGCGCGCCACGCGGCCGGCATGCTGCTGATCGAGTTGAGCGACGACGGCGCCGGCATATCGCTGGACCGGCTGCGCGTGGAAGTGGTGCAGCGCAAGCTGGCCAGCGCGGAAACCGCGGCCCGGCTGACCGAAGCCGAGTTGCTGGAATTCCTGTTCCTGTCGGGCTTCAGCACGCGCGGCGAGGTCACCGAGATATCCGGGCGCGGCGTGGGGCTGGACGTGGTGCAGACCATGGTGCGCCAGTTGCGCGGCGCGGTGCGCATCCAGCAGCTGACCGGGCAGGGCACCCGCTTCATGCTGGAGATGCCCTTGTCGCTGTCGGTGGTGCGCAGCCTGCTGGTCGAGGTGCAGGATGAGACCTACGCCTTCCCGCTGGCCTACGTCAACCACGCGCTGCAAGTGCGCGCCGAGGACATCGAACAGCTCGAAGGACATCAGCATTTCCGCTTCATGGATCGCCAGATCGGGCTGGTCTCCGCACGGCAGATCCTGCGCAAGAGCGGTTCGGCGCCGGCCGGGGAAACCGTGTGCGTGGTGCTGGTGGGCGACCACGACCGGCTCTATGGCATCGCCGTGGACCGCTACGTGGGCGAACGCACGTTGGTGGTGCAGCCGCTGGATCCGCGCCTGGGCAAGGTGCAGGATGTAATGGCGGGCGCCCTGATGGACGACGGCACGCCGCTGTTGATCCTGGACGTGGAAGACATGCTGGTGTCGGTGCAGAAGCTGGTGGCAGGCGGACAACTGACCCGGGTGGACGGCGCGGGCGCGGCCGAACAGACGCGGCGGCGCAAGCGCGTGCTGGTGGTGGACGATTCCCTCACCGTGCGCGAGCTGGAGCGCAAGCTGCTCCTGAACCGCGGCTTCGACGTGGCTGTCGCGGTGGACGGCATGGACGGCTGGAACATGTTGCGCAGCGAGGCGTTCGACCTGGTGGTGACCGATGTGGACATGCCGCGCATGGACGGCATCGAACTGGTGTCGCGCATCAAGGCGGATCCCAAGCTGCAGGGCCTGCCGGTGATGGTGGTGTCGTACAAGGATAGGGAAGAGGACAGGAGGCGCGGGCTGGACGCCGGCGCGGACTATTATCTGGCCAAGGGCAGCTTCCATGACGATGCGCTGCTCGACGCCGTGGAAGACCTGATCGGAAAGGCGCGCACGTGAGAGTCGGAATCGTCAACGATATGCCGATGGCGGTGGAAGTGCTGCGGCGCGCGATCGCGCTGGAGCCGGGGCTGGAGCTCGCCTGGGTCGCGACCAACGGCCAGGAGGCCGTGGACCAGTGCGCCCGCGACCGGCCGGACGTGGTGCTGATGGACCTCATCATGCCCATCATGGACGGCGTCGAAGCCACGCGCCGCATCATGGCTGAAACGCCCTGCGCGATCGTGGTGGTCACGGCCGACGTGGCGCGCCATACCTCGCGCGTGTTCGACGCCATGGGCCATGGCGCGCTGGACGCGGCGGATACGCCGGTGATCGGCAGCGGCGACATGCGCACGGCGGCGGCGCCGCTGCTGCGCAAGATCCGCAACGTGGGTTGGCTGATCGGCCGCTACGGCAAGCGGCCTGCGCTTACGCCGGTGGCCCGGCCGATGCAGCAGGCGGACGCCAAGCGCCTGCTGGTCATCGGCGCCTCGGCCGGCGGGCCGCCCGCCCTGGCGCAGTTGCTGAAGGGGATTCCGCCGGGGTTCCCAGCCGGCATCGTGCTGGTGCAGCACGTGGACGCCTCGTTCGCCGCGGGTATGGCGGACTGGCTCAACGAGCAGGCGCCGCTGCCGGTAAGGCTGGTGCGCGAGGGCGAGTGGCCCGAACCCGGCCAGATACTGCTGGCCGGCACCGGCGACCATCTGCACATGCTGGCGGACGGCACGCTGCGCTACACCGAAACCCCCAAGGAAAGCCTGTACCGGCCTTCCATCGATGTTTTTTTCCATAGCGTGGCGCAGCACTGGCGCGGCATGGCCGTCGGCGTGCTGCTGACGGGCATGGGCCAGGACGGCGCGCGCGGGCTGAAGGCGCTGCGCGAGCGCGGCTATCTGACGATTGCGCAGGACCAGGCCAGCAGCGCCGTCTACGGCATGCCCAAGGCCGCGGCCGCCATGCAGGCGGCCGTGGAAATCAGCCCATTGGACCAAATCGCTCCCCGCTTGATCCAGGCCTTTGCCTGAGCGGGCGGATCTCGAAAGAATTCAAGGACTCACTATGCAACCTCCCATTGACAGCTCGGCTTCGGCGAACCTGAATTCGCATGCGGCCATGGTGTTGCTCGTCGACGACCAGGTGATGGTCGGCGAGGCCATCAGGCGCGCATTGGCCACGGAGGGCAATATCGACTTCCACTATTGCTCGGATCCCGAAAAGGCGCTGGCCGTGGCGATCCAGACCCGGCCCACTGTCATCCTGCAGGACCTGGTGCTGCCGGGCGTGGACGGACTGAGCCTGGTGCAGGAGTATCGGGGCCATCCCGTGACGCGCGACATCCCCATCATCGTGCTGTCCACCAAGGAAGACCCGGCGATCAAGAGCGCGGCCTTTGCCGCCGGCGCCAACGATTATCTGGTGAAGCTGCCCGACTCCATCGAACTGGTGGCGCGCATCCGCTACCACTCACGCTCCTACCTGGCGCTGGTGCAGCGCGACGAGGCCTACCAGGCCTTGCGCCAGAGCCAGCAGCAGTTGCTGGAGAGCAATATGGAATTGCGCCGGCTGACCAACTCCGACGGCCTGACCGGCCTGGGCAACCGCCGCTATTTCGACGAATACCTCAACGCCGAATGGCAGCGCGCGCGCCGCGACGGCCGCGAAATCAGCATGCTCATGATCGACGTGGACCACTTCAAGGCCTACAACGACACCTACGGCCACATCGCGGGCGACGAGGCGCTCAAGCGGGTGGCCAACACCATCTTCGCCAGCTGCGACCGGTCCACCGACCTGGCGGCGCGTTTCGGCGGCGAGGAATTTGCGCTGGTATTGCCCGGCACGCCGGCGGGCAGCGCGCGCCTGGCCGCCGAGAAGCTGCGGCGCGCCGTGGAAGCCTTGCAGATTCCGCAGAAGGACACCGGCGACGGGCCCTGGCTGACGGTCAGCATCGGCACGGCCACGGCGGTACCCCAGGGCGAACAGCCTTGCACCGATCTGATCCAGGTGGCCGACCGCGGCCTTTATCAAGCCAAGCGCCAGGGCCGCAATCGCGTGGTTCCCGGCGTGATGTAGCGAAGGGGCCGGCGGCCCCCATTCCCTCGCCAGGCAAGCGGCAGCCGCCTTACAGGTGCAGCCTGGTCGAGGACTTCACCTCGTGCATCGACAGCGTGCTCAGCAGCTCCTTGACCCCGGGCAGGGTGCGCAGGCGGCTGCGCACGAACTCCGAATAGGCATCGAAGTCGCGCGCCACGATGTGCAGCAGATAGTCGTGCTGGCCGGTGGTGTTGTGGCAGGCCAGGACCTCGGGCATGGCAAGCACGCTGGCCTCGAAGGCCTGGCAGGTCTTCTCCGTGTGGTTCTCCAGCGAGATGCTGACGAAGGCCACCACCCCGATACCCAGCGCGCGGCGGTCCAGCACGGCCTGGTAACTGCGGATGGCGCCGGATGACTCCAGGCGCTTCAGGCGTTTCCAGCAGGGCGAAGCCGACAGCGAGACGCGCTCGGCCAGTTCGGCGTTGCTGAGCCGGCCATCTTCTTGAAGGATTTTCATGATTTTCCAATCGATCGCGTCAAGTTGATGTAACAAGGCAGTGTCTTTCATGAAGTCCGCGAAGTAAGAAATATCGTTTCCCATTATCCCTGTCTGGCGATGCAAATGGAAAGAATATTGCCTGCGCCTGCCGCCATACTTCCATGCAGCCCGAGGCGGGGGGCGCTATCGTCTTCGCATGCGTGACGCGCCTGCCCGGCGGCCCGTCCGGGCACCCGGAAACCAGACAGAGAGGCACACCATGAGTTACTCCAGCTATCACAAGAAGGACATCTTCGGCCGCCCGCTGCACGCGGAAACCCAGATGATGTCCTACGGTTTCGACCCCTTTCTATCGGAAGGCGCGGTCAAGCCGCCGGTGTTCCTGACGTCCACCTTCGCCTTCCGCTCGGCCGAGGATGGCGCGGCGTTCTTCGACCTGGTCTCGGGCCGCAAGCCCTTGCCGCAGGGCGAGTCGGCGGGGCTGGTGTACAGCCGCTTCAACCATCCCAACCTGGAAATCGTCGAAGATCGCCTGGCGCTGCTGGACGGTTCGGAAGATGCGGCCGTGACCTCCAGCGGCATGTCGGCGATCAGCGCGGTGTTCCTGGCTTTCCTGCGGCCCGGCGACCAGCTGGTGCAGTCGGTGCCGCTGTACGGCGGCACCGAGACCTTGATCTCCAAGATCTTTCCGGAGTGGGGCATAGGCTCGCACGCCATCGGGGACGGCCTGTCGGCCCAGGGCATGCGCGCGGCGCTGGAGGCCGCGGCGGCCCAGGGGCCGGTGCGTCTTTTCTTTGTCGAAACGCCGGCCAATCCGACCAATGCGCTGGTCGATTTCGAGGCCATGAAGAACGAGCTGGACGCCTTCGAAACGCGGCACGGCTACCGTCCCGTGTCGGTGTGCGACAACACGCTGCTGGGTCCGATCTTCCAGAAACCAGCCGAGCACGGCGTGGACATGTGCGTGTATTCGCTGACCAAGTATGTGGGCGGCCATAGCGATCTGGTCGCGGGCGCCGTCACCGGCAGCAAGGCGCTGGTCAAGAAGGTGCGCGCCATCCGCAGCGCCTTCGGCTCGCAACTGGACCCGCATTCCTGCTGGATGATCACGCGCTCGATGGAAACGGTGGTGCTGCGCATGAAGCAGGCCGCGCGCACGGCGACCAAGGTGGCCCAATGGCTGTCGGGCAATCCGCATGAAAAGGTGGGGATCTTCCATCCCGAGATGATCACCGACCGGGCCTACCAGGAAGTCTACAAGCGCCAGTGCAGCGGGCCGGGCTCGACCTTCGCCTTTGTGCTGGACGGCGGGCGCGCCAAGGCGTTCCGCTTTATCAACGCCTTGCACCTGTTCAAGTCGGCGGTCAGCCTGGGCGGCACCGAATCGCTGATCTGCCATCCGGCGTCCACCACGCATTCCGGCGTGCCGGCGGCCGAACGCGATGCGGCCGGCGTGTCCGAAGGGCTGGTCCGCGTGTCCATCGGGCTGGAACACGAGGAAGACCTGATCGCCGACATGGACCACGCCTTCCGCAACTGCTGATGCGTGCCGCAGGCCCGCGGCGCGGGCCTGCCCTCAAGCCGCCATGCGCCGGCGGTTCAAGAGCACGAACCCGGCCGTGACCAGCAGCATCGCCGCCGCGGTGGCGATGACCGCAGCGTAGCCGGTGTCGAAGGCGGTCTTGGCCAGGCGGGTCAGTGCCATGCCCAGGTCCGACGACAGCCCGTCCGCCACGATCAGCGCCTGATCCAGGCTGTCGCGCGCCAGGTCGGACTGCGGCAGGCCTGCCGGCACCGCGAGCGTGTGCGCGTACACGCCGGACAGGATGGATCCCATCAGGGTGACGCCCAGGGCGCCACCCAGCTCATACGAGACCTCTTCGATCGAGGCCGCCATGCCAGCGCGCTCGGGCGTGGCGCTTTGCATGATGGTGCTGGATGCCGCCGTCATGGTGGCGCCTATGCCCGCGCCCAGCACGCACAGGCTGACCATCTGCGGCAGCAGCGCCGCGTCGTAGCTCAACAGATAGCCGGTCATGCCCAGGCCCGAGACCAGCAGCGAGACGAACAGCATGGTGGAGCTGTTGACGCGGCCCAGCAGCCAACCCGCGAGCGGACCGGCGATGAAGGCGGCCAGCGACAGCGGCAGGATGAAGAGCGCGGCTTCCAGTGGCGACATGCCCATGACCAGTTGCAGCCGCTGGCTGAACACCAGTTCCATGCCCAGCAGCGCCGCGGCGGCGAACAGCGCGGCCGCCACCGCCGAAGCGAAGCTCAGGTTGCGGAAGATGGCGAAGTCGATCAGCGGATAGGGCCGCGCGCGCTGGCGCCGCACGAACACGGCGAGCATGGCCGCGCCCGCCGCGCACGCCAGGCCGGCGTGCAGCCAGGAGGGATCGGTCTTGCCCAGTTCCTTCAGCGCGTAGGCGCAAAGGATCAGGCCGGCCATCACTTGCAGCGAGCCCAGCAGGTCCCAGGGGCGCGAGGCGTCCGGGCGGCTGGCGGGGATATAGCGCCAGGCCAGCGGCAGGGCCAGCAGCACGATGGGCACGTTGATGAGGAACACGGACCCCCACCAGAAATGCTCCAGCAGCACGCCGCCCACGACCGGGCCGACCGCGGCGCCGCCGGAGGCCACCGAGGCCCACACGCCGATGGCGATGGCGCGCTCGCGTTCATCGGCGAAGGTCAGGCGCAGGATGGACAGAGTGGCCGGCATCATCATGGCCGCGCCCACGGCCAGCAGCGCGCGCGCCGCGATCAGCGTGGCGGCGCCAGGCGAATAGGCCGCCGCCAGCGAGGCGATGCCGAACACGACCAGCCCCGCCATGAACAGACGCTTGTGGCCCAGGCGGTCGCCCAGCGTGCCCATGCCCAGCAGCAGGCCTGACACGACCAGCGCATAGATGTTCACGATCCACAGCTTTTCCGACGCGTTGACGTGCAATTCATGCGTCAGCCGGGGCAGGGCGGTATAGAGGACGGTCATGTCGACCACGATCAACAGCAAGGCGCTGGACACGATGGCCAGCACCAGCCAGCGGCCGGGCGCGGCCGTGGCGACAGCGTTCGGTTCAGTCCGCTGCATGGTTCTACTCCTGAAACTGAAACGCCTGCCGCGCCGCGTGCGCGGGCGGGGCCGGGATGGCCGGGTCTCAGAGAACGGGATTATCCATCTTGTAATTGGCGGAAAAAAGTTAATAATCATCTATAAAATAGATGGATAAAGGGGGAATCGAAACGTGCAATGGACACTAGACCAGCTCCGCCATTTCGTCGCCGCAGCCGAATCCGGATCGTTCTCGGCGGCCGCGCGGCGGCTGGGCCGGGCGCAGTCGGCGGTCAGTACGGCGGTGGGCCTGCTGGAAGCTGACCTGGGCCTGGAGCTGTTCGACCGGTCGCGGCGCAACGCCACCCTGACCGCCGCCGGCGAGGTCATGCTGCAGGAAGCGCTGGAACTGCTGCGGCAGGCCGGCGCGCTGGAGCAGCGCGCCTTGTCCTTTGCCGGCGGGCGCGAAGCGCGCGTGGCCATCGCGCTGGACGAAGGCCTGCCTTATCTGGTGGCCGACCAGTTGCTCAAGGAACTGGCCGAACGTTATCCGGCGCTGGAGCTGACCCAGCTCAACGGCACCGCGACGGAGGTGGCGGACTACGTGGAACAGGGCCGCGCCAGCCTGGCCTTCCAGTTCGACCGCGGCGATCCCGGCAGCGCCTTCGCGCACCGCCATCTGGGCAATGTGGCGCAAGGCATCTTCGTGGCCCAGGGCCATCCGCTGGCCGCGCTGCCCGAGGTCGGGCGCAACGACCTGGCGCGGCACCGCCAGTTGCTGATGCAGATGGACGGCGTCGATCAGGTGGTGCTGAGCCCTTCGGTCTGGCGGGCCGACAGCAGCTACAACATCGCCGCCATGGCGGCCAATGGCGTGGGCTGGGCCATCCTGCCGCTGAACATCGGCGAATACCAGGGTTTCAGCAACGAGCTCGTCAGCGTGCGCTGCGCGGACCTGTTCCTGCCCATGCTGTCGGTGCGCACGCTGTGGCTGCGGGGCGGCAGCCTGAGTGAAACGGAACTATGGCTGCAGCAACGCATGGGCCAGTTGCTGCGGGCGGGCGCGCAGGGGCAGGGCTAGTGCTGTGTCTCGTCGATGCGCCCGCATGACAGGACGCCAGGCGCAGGTCTCCCTGGCTTCAGCTGAGCAGCGCGCTGACCAGGTCGCCGCCAGTCCGGCCGCCGTTCTTGAAGTTCAGCGCCGTCTGCACGTGTTCCAGATGGGCGTCCATCAGCGCGCAGGCGCGCTCCGCGTCGCCGGCGCGGGCGGCCTCGATGAAGGCGTGATGCTCTTGCGATGAGCAGCTGGCGTCGTGCGAACTCTGGTACAGCACGGTGATGACGGCGCTGCGCGCGGACAGCTCGCGCAGCATCCCCGTCAGTACGGAATTGCCCACGGTCTCGGCCAGCAGGATGTGGAAGTGCCCGAGCAGCCGGTTGCGCTCCTGCACGTCGCCGCCTGCCAGCGCCTGGCGTTCCGCGGCCAGGTGCGCGTCGATGCGGCGATAGTCGGCCGCCGTGGCCCGCGCCACGAATTCGCGCGCCAGGGCCGCTTCCAGGATGCGCCGCACCGCATAGACTTCGCGCGCCTCGTTCGCGTCCGGCTTGCTCACGAACGCGCCCTTGTCCGGCACGATATGGATCAGCTTGTCCTTGGACAGCATCAGCAATGCGGCGCGGATCTTGGTCCGGCTGACCTGGTACACCCCCGCCAGCGCCTCCTCGCGCAGCCGCGTGCCCGGCGGCAGCTTGTGCGCGACGATGGCCGCCGAGATTTCCTTGGCGATATCGTCGGCGCTGGGGTCGGGGCGGGGTTCCTGGGACATGGTGGGGAAAGGGGGTGAGGCCTGGCTCGGGCCGGTCAGTCTAGCAAAAGGGCAGGCCCGCCGGGGAACGACGGCCTGCCCATATGGCCTGGAAGACCGTGCCGCCTAGCGCCGCGCCGCCAGCGCGCCCATGGCCTGCCGCATGAACGACAGGGTGGCGTCGTCGGTCCAGGTGCCGGCGGTGAGCTCGGGTTCGCTCATCAGCGCATGGCGGAACTTCGCCTGGGTGGCGGGGTCGTCGCCGGCGTAGCTGCGAAACAGATCCAGCCAGCGCCGGGCCAGCGCCAGCGCTGTAGCGGAGTCGGGCGCCGCGCCCGCGTCGAGCGCGTCGCGCACGTCGGCCATCAGTTCGGGCCATTCGCCGATGCGGTCGTCATAGTGCTGCCGCATGTACCGGGCCTCGTCCGGCGCAAGATACTTTTCATAGATCCGCAGCTTGCTTTCCGAGAAGGCGCGCAGCACGTAGTCGCGCATGGCCGGCGAGATGCCGATGTGCGCCTGCATCGCTGGCTCCCGTTCGTGCATCCGGTTCAGCTTGACCAGCAGGCGCGGGTCGCGATTGGTGTCGCGCAGCAGCTGGGTCATCCAGCGCAAGGCCAGCGCTCGCGGCTGCGCTTGCTCGGGCGGGACGCCGCCGTCCATCTGCGCCTGCACCTCCTGGATCAGCGCGAGCCAGGCGGGGTCGGCATTCTGGTTGCTGCGGTACATGGGCAGGCGGGCCAGTTCGTCGGGGGAGAAATACTTGTCGTACATGGTCATGAGTTCCAGAGTGGTTAGCCAATCGGCCAGTTCCGGTTCCCTGCCTTGTGCCAACTGGCCCTGCAGCTGGGCGAGACGCTCGCGCAGCCGGGAGGCCTGTTGGATCTGGCGATCGAGCATCGCGATCTGCTTGGCGATGATCTCGTCCAAGGGAGTGTCGGGCTGGTCCAGATAAGCGCCGATTTCGGCCAGCGGCAATCCGAAGCGGCGCAGCGCCTGGATTTGATGCAGCCGGGCGATGTCGTCGCGGCCATACAGCCGATAGCCGTTGTCGGCGCGCGCCGAAGGCGTGAGCAAGCCGATCGCGTGATAGTGGTGCAGCGTGCGGACCGTCAGTCCGCTCCGCCTGGCCAGTTCTCCTACTTTCAGTTGCACGACATTCCTCCTGTTGATGGCGCGTAACGGACTCTGGGACATGACGTTACGTGAGGGTCAAGCCTGTTGTCGAACCTTCGCGGCGCCGGCCAGCAGCGCGATCGCGGCGATCGCCAGCGGGATGAACGACACCCACAGCACGGTCGCCCAATCGTAGGCCGCCAGCAGGCCGCCCGACGCGAAGGAGCCGACCGCCATGGTGCCGAAGACGATGAAGTCGTTCAGGGATTGCACCTTGGTTTTCTCCTCGGGCCGATGGCATTCCAGCACCAGCGCCGACGCGCCCACGAAACCGAAATTCCAGCCCAGGCCCAGCAGGATCAAGGTCACCCAGAAATGGGCCACGTCGATCCCGGTAAGGCCGATGGCCGCGGACAGGCCGGTAAGCACCAGGCCGGCCGTGACGATGCGTCCGGCGCCAAAGCGCGTGATGAGCCGGCCGGTGAAGAAGCTGGGGCCGTACATGGCGATGACGTGCCATTGCAGGCCCAGGTTGGCGCTTTCCTGCGTATGGCCGCAGATGTGCATGGCCAGCGGCGCGGCCGTCATCAGGAAGTTCATCAGCATGTAGGTGACCGCGCCGCAGATCACCGCCGTGATGAAGCGCGGCTGGCGCGCGATTAGCGCCAAGGGGCGTCCGCCCGCGACTTCGGCCGCGCTGGGCATGGGCAGGCTTACGCCCAGCAGGACCAGGGCCGAGATCGCCGCGACCGCGGCCTGCATGAGATAGGTCGCCGCGAACATATGGACGGGCCACAGGTACATGGTGTACGTGACCAGTTGCGGGCCGACCACGCCGGCCAGCACGCCGCCGCCCATCACGAAGGACAAAGCGCGGGCGCGCCGCGCCGGGGTCACGCCGTCGGCCGCGGCGAAGCGGAACGACAGCACCACCGCGGCGTAGGCGCCGCCGAAGAAGGTGCCCAGGCAGAACAGCCAGAACGAACTGAGCACGATGGCCGCGGCGGCCAGCAGGCCCACCAGCACGCCGCAGGCCGTGCCGGTAAGAAAGGCCGCCCGCCGGCCGTAGCGGCGGGCGATGGCGCCCATGGGGAGGATGCAGGCGGCCATGCCGACCACGAAGATGGAAATCGGCAGGGTCGCCAGCGCCTTGTCCGGCGCCAGCATGTCGCCGACGATCGCGCCGGTGGCGTAGACCACCACGGCGTTGGCGCCGGCCAGCGCCTGGGCGATGGTCAGCCGGGCGATGTTGCCGCGCTGCGCCTCTGGCGTGAGTTCAGCGCTGGGCGCGGCCGATGGCGCCGGTGTTGATGCGGACAAGTGGGGCTCCTCGAGAGTTGCGGTTTTAGTTGGTATCGGTAGTGACTTGCTGTGCGGCGTCCATGGTCAGGACCACCCGGAACTTCGCATCGCCGGACTTCAGGCGCTGCAAGGCATCGGGCGCGCGTTCCAGGGCTAGAGTCTCGACCATGGGCAGCGCCTCTGCAAGTACGCTGAAATTCAGCGCCTTTTCAGTTTCCCAGGGCGTGCCGGTCATGGACCCGGCAATGACGCGTTCGCCGCCCACCAGAAAGCCCGGCGCGACCTCGAGCGGAGTGCGGCCCACGCCCAGCAGCATCGTCCGGCCTTGCGGCGCCAGCCCGCGCATGGCCTCGGCGATGGCTTGCATGTCGGTGACGGTGGCGATCAGCGCCTGCGCGCCGCCCATGGCTTGGAGCCGCTGCGCGGCGTCTTCTTCGTGGGTGTCGATGTAGACGTGCGCGCCCAGGCGCAAGGCGTCAGCGGCTATGTCGCCGCCTCGCCCGATGGCGACGACCTTCAAGCCCATGCGGCGCGCGTATTGCAGCGCCATGTGGCCCAGGCCGCCGATCCCCAGCACGGCGACGAGATCGCCGGCTTGCGCGCCGCATTTCCTCAGCGCGTTGAACGTGGCGATGCCGGCGCAGAGTATCGGGGCGGCGTGCGCGGAGTCCAGTTCGTCGGGGATGGAGACCAGCCCGGTCGCCAGGGCCAGCATCATCTCGGCATAGCCGCCGTCCCGGGTCGCGCCCATCACCGGTTGACTCGAGCACAGATTGAACAGGCCCTTGCGGCATGATGGGCAGGCATTGCAATGGCCGCCCAGGCGGCCCACGCCGACGCGCTGGCCTATCGACCAATTGATGTCGGCGCCAGGACCGAGGGCGGTGATGCGGCCGACGACCTCATGTCCTGGGACGCGGGGCCGCTGCAAGGCGGGATTGTCGATGTCTGCGGCGTCGGCGCCGCAGACGCCGCAAGCTTCGACGCGCAGCAGGACTTCTCCGGGCCCAGGTTGAGGCGTGGGTCGTCGCACCAGTTCAAGCTGGCCGGGGGCGGGACTCTGGATCGCGCGATAGGTGGCAGCGGGAGTTTTCATCAGGCGGAGTCTCCGGGGAGAGTGGAGGGGGATGCGCTTGCGGATCCGCGCAGCAACCATCGGACGCCGTTGGCGGCAGCGTCAACCGCGCCAGCCAGATAGCCGGGGAACGCGCCGGACCATTCGCTGGCGATGCCGGCCAGACGGTCCTGCCATGGGCCGGCGTCCACCGTCATGCCGGGCGCTGCCGCGTGCGCGCTGTTGTCGATGCCATCGGCGGGCGTGGCGGTAAGAGGATCTTGCGCCCAGTCCTTGAAATGCTCCTGGACCGGCGTCAGCGCTTCGGGGCCGAACAACCGCGCGAGCTGCGCGCGGCAATGGGCCATCAGCACGTCCTGGCCTGCCGAGCGCCGCGCCGCGGCGGGCACGCCCAGGAATCCGAACAGGGCCGGTCCTTGATCCGTGCTGGCATCGTGGACCTCGGCGAGCGGCCCCCGGGCGCTGCGCGCTGCGCCGGACAGGCCCTGCTCGCGCCAGAATGCCGCGCCGTAGACGGCCAGGTACTTGGCGTGCGGCGCCATCCAGGTCGGCGTGCCGCGCCATTGCGCCGCCCATGCGGCCGGCAGCGGCGGATCGAAGGCGATACGGGCGTGCGCCAGGCGCGGCGGGACGGCCAGCAACACGCGCGAGGCGCGAATGACATGGGTCCGCCCCTCGCGATCATGCGCATGCACGTCGATGGTGTGGCCGGTGGCATGCAGCCGGGTCACGGTATGGCTCAGCTTGATGCGCGCCGGATCGAGGCGCGCGCGCAGGGCCTCGGCCAGACTGCTCATGCCCGCTGCCAGCCGCATGGAAGCCGGGTAGCTGGGGTAGCCCGGCATACGCGCGGGCAGTGCCGAACGTTCGACCGTCATGGCGCCCGCCTCGTACTGCGGGATGATGGGCAGGCTGAGATCGCGGACGATGGCGGCTAGTTCGGGTTGGATCGCGGGCCAGAACCAGGTGGGGCCCAGATCGTAGGACCCGGCGCCCAGTATGCGGCCGCCGGGCATGTCTCGTCCCTCCAGTAGCAGGTAGTCGGCGCCATGCCGTTCCAACAGAAAGGCGGCGTACAGACCGCTCAGGCCTGCGCCGATGATGACGGTGTCGGCTTGTATTGTCATGACAGGCCCCGGCCATTTGGATCCGGCAGATGGCCGGTCTTCAGATAGACGGTCGCGCCCGCAGCGCCAGCCGAAAGCACGGTCTGAGCGCCGCGGGCAAGGCGCAGCCAACTGCCTTGCGGGTACGAGCGTTGCGCATCGGTAATCGACCCGGCCAGCACCAGCGCTTCCGCGCCGGCGGGCGCGGCCTCAAGCAGCGGCGCATTGGCGGGCAGGCGCAGCAGGCGGACCTGCTCGACGGACGAGGAGTAGAGCGGGCAAACCGCGCCGCCGTTTTCGCGCGTCCAGGCGGCGGGATCGCGCGTGTCGACGCGCACGGCGGACTGCTCGTCCGGCGGCATTTGCCGCAACTTGACGAATAGGGTGGCGCCGTTCCTGCTGGACGGCTCATGGCCGGAGCCGGGCGGGTTGCGCAGATACCAGCCTTCCGGAAAGTCGCCGCCGGCATCGGAGAAGACGCCCGACAGCACCAATATCTCTTCGCCGCCGGGATGCGCGTGCCACGGAAAATGGCTGCCCGGCGCATAGCGCACGATGCTGGTGGCGCGCGCCTGCTCGCCGCCGATGCGGTCCAGCAGCACGCGTTCTACGCCGCTTTGCGGCGATGGCACCCAGGGTTGCTGGTCAGGCGTCACGATGACGTTGAGCGAGAAATCGGCATTGATAAGCATGATGCTGGTAGAAAAGCTGTTTCTGAAGTGATGTGCAAGCTTGCTTGCTCCAGCACCTTTTTTCGATGGCAGAACTGTGGTCGTCAGGGCGTATTCTTGGTCAGTCCGCATTTGCCGGCAAACCAGATAAACTACTTCCTATTAAAAGAAAATCTTTATCGCATGAAGTCGATCGCACACCTCAACGCGTTGCGCGCCTTCGAGGCCAGCGCACGCCACCAGAGTTTCTCTGCCGCCGCGGCCGAGCTGCACGTCACGCCCGCCGCGGTGGGCCAGCTGGTGCGCACGCTCGAGCAATGGCTGGGCGCGCCCTTGTTCCATCGCGGCGCCAGCGGAAAGGCGCGGCTGGTCCCGACGGCGGCGGCCGAACGCGCTCTGCCGGAGATACAGGCGGGGCTGGGCAAACTGGCCCTGGGCCTGGAGCGCCTGAAGGAAGGTTCCCTCAGCGGCATGTTGACCGTGGCGGTAAGTCCGGCGTTCGCCGCCAAGTGGTTGCTGCCCCGGATAGAACGCTTCCAGCTGGCCTGGCCCGATACCGACGTGCGCCTGGACACCAACCTCAAGCCCGTCGATTTCGTGGCCCAGCAGATCGATATCGGCGTGCGCTACGGCGCCGGTTCATGGCCCGGCCTGGCGGCCGAGAAGCTGATGGACGAGGAGGTCTACCCGGTATGTTCCTCGGAACTGCTGCGGCGCCGGAAATCGCTGAAGCAGCCGGCGGATCTGGCGGGCGAAACCCTGATCCACGATCTGTCGATGGACGGGCAGCTGGGATTTCCGACCTGGGCCATGTGGCTGGAAAAAGCTGGCGTGGAAGGGGTGTCCACCGCGCGCGGCATGAAGATCAACAATTCCGCCGCGGTGCTGCAAGCCGCGATCGATGGTCACGGTGTCGCGCTGGCCCGCAGCGTGATGACGCATGACGATCTGGCCGCGGGCCGTCTGGTGCGCTTGTTTCCGCGGATGAAGGTCGCGTCGGCGCTTGCCTATTACGTCATCTATCGGCCGCAGGACCGCGAGTTGCCGAGGCTTGCCGCATTCCGCGACTGGTTGTTCCAGGAGGCCGGCGCCTGCCGCCAAACTGCGCCGCAAGCCTGACGGCAGCTTGCCGAGCGCTGATTTGCGCGCCTACTTGGCTGACCGGGTGAACCGTCGCACCATGAACTCCACGAAGGTGGTGAGCTTGGGCAGGGCCTTGCGGTCCTTGGGATACAGCAGCGTGATCGGCCTGGCGGCGGGCCACGCGGACTGCAGGATCGGCACCAGCCGGCCCGCGCGCACGTCTTCGGCCAGCAGCAGTTCCGGCTGCAGCACGATGCCGAATCCGGCCAGCGCCGCCTGCCGCAGCGCCTGGCCGTTGTTCGACACGAAGCGGCCGGCGGGGTAGGCCGCGCCGCCGCCTTCGTCCGCGTTCAGGCGCCAGCCGGTGCGCCGGTTCCAGTAGGAAAAATCCAGGCATTGATGGCGCGCCAGGTCGCCGGCGGTCTCGGGCGTGCCATGGCGTTCGAGATAGGCTGGCGCCGCGCAGATGATCATCTGATAGCGGCCGATCTTGCGCGCGACCAGGCCGGAATCGGCGGGTTCGCCGATGCGCACCGCCAGGTCGTAGCGCGAGGCCACCACGTCCTCGACGGCATCGCTCAGCGCCAGGTCCACGCTGACGTCGGGATAGTTGGACAGGTACTCGGCGATGGCGGGCGCCAGCGCGAACGAGCCGAAGGTCACGGTGGAGGTGATGCGCAGATGGCCGCGTGGCGCCGAGCGCATGGCCTCGGCGCCTTGTTCCGCGTCGCGGATGTCCGACAGGATCACCTTGCAGCGCGCGAAGTAGGCCTGGCCGGCTTCGGTCAGGCTCTGGCGGCGCGTGGTGCGGTTCATCAGCCTCAGGCCCAGCCGCGCTTCCAGGCCCTTGATGTGCTTGGCTGCCATGGCGGGCGACATCTCGTGGCGGGCCGCCGCCGCCGTCAGGCTGCCCAGTTCGACCACCGCCACGAAGACTTCCATGCTGAGCAAGCGGTCCATGAATTACGCACCCTGAGTGTGAAGTGAACCCACCATTCTAGGATTTTTCCGGGACGCGCCCTTGGCCAGAATGCATGCAGGCGCTGGCGGTACCGCGGGCGCACCCCACAACATGTATCGGAGTCCTCCATGAAAATCATCCTGATCGGCGCCACCGGCACCGTCGGCCGCGCGGTCGCCCAAGAGCTGGGCCAACGCCACGACATCATCGCCGTGGGCAAATCCCGTGGCGAGCATCAAGTCGACGTAACCCGGAGCGACAGCATCCGCGCCCTGTTCGAGCGCGTGGGCAAGGTCGACGCCATTGTCTCCACCACGGGCAGCCTGCACTTCGGCCCGCTGGCGGAAATGACGGCGGAGCAGTTCAAGATCGGCCTGCACGACAAGCTGCTGGGCCAGGTGGACCTGGCGCTGATCGGCCAGCATTACGTCAACGAGGGCGGTTCCATCACGCTCACCAGTGGCATCGTCAGCGATGAGCCCATCCGCTACGGCGCCAACGCCTCCGCGGTGAACATGGCGATCGACGGCTTCGTGCGTGGCGCCGCCGTGGAGCTGCGCGGCATCCGCATCAATTCGGTCAGCCCCACGGTCCTGACGGAATCGCTGGACAGCTACGGCCCGTACTTCCCAGGCTTTGAATCCGCGCCCGCCAGCCGGGTCGCGTCGGCCTATAGCCGCAGCGTGGAAGGCGTGCAGACGGGGCGGGTGTTCCGGGTGTGGTGAGGCGGCGCCGCTGACAGCCGGTCCCAATCTCGTTGCCAAAAGGGAACAATCACCCTCGGCTTGTGCAAAATAAAGTGATTATTCGTAATTTTGATGCGAATATTTACACGCATTGCACACGCCCGGACTAGGGCGTTTGGCGTAGGTATCGAAGTCTATCGTCGTTGTTCCCCGGTTGCCCGGGGTCTGGTTTGAGTGCGTCCGGGCCTGTCGCCAGGACGTCTTCACGGAGACGAGTCAGATGGCACACCGCGCGATTTCCCCCATACCCCTGTTCTCCCGTTCGCTGGGCGCGGCCATGTCGCTGGCCGCTACCACGGCCTGGGGCGCCAATTACGCGCCCTTCATCGTTCCCGCAGGAACCACGTTCACGCTGAACGGCGGCGACAGCGTGACGGGCGCGGGTACAGGCACAGCCATCCGGGTCGGCAACGCCACGCTGAACTTCGGCCCGGGCAACATCGCCATCGGCAATGTCGACCTGGGCGTTTTCGCGACCAATGGCGCGGCGACCAACGTCAATTTCCAGACCGGCAGCAACGTCACCATCACGACGGTGACGGCCACTGGCCTGGGGCTGCAGTCAACCACGAATTCGCAGGCGACGTTCTCGCTGGCGCCGGATTCCAGCGTGACGATACGCGGCTTCCAGGGCGTGAACCTGGGCCACACGCCGTTCGGCACCAGGAGCCAGCTTCAGATCGGCAACGGCGCAACGTTGAAGATCGAGGCCGCGCCGGCCGGCGGCAATCCCTGGCCCAAGGGCGTCATGACCAGCAACAACACCGCCATAACGCTCGATGCGGGAGGCGTGCTGGATGTAAAGACCACGGGCGGGACATATGGCCGTGGGGTTGAACTGGGCTACAGCCTGACCTATCCGGACTCGTTCGAACGCCGCTTCACGTCGGCGCCGGGCTCGACGCTGCGCGTCAGCACCACGGGGCAGACCGCTGACGGGTTCTACATGCTGGGCGTGGGCGAGGCGGTGATGCAGGGCACCACCGACATCCACACCACGGGCCCGGACAGCAGCGGCATGTTCCTGCGCCGCTATGTCAGTCCGACCAACCATCTGGTCGTGGCGCCGCAGGGCGGCTCCACCGCGAACATCCTTACCGAGGGCGCGGACGCCTATGGGGTGATAGGCATAGACGGATCCCGCGCGGAACTGTCCGACCTGCGGACCGAGACCCGCGGCACGGATGCAGTGGGCCTGTATGCCTATACGAGCAGCGGCCAGCCGGCCACCGTTTTCCAGGCGGCGCGCAATACCGTCGTGACCAGCGGGCAGGGCGGCTTCGGCATCCTGTCGCAAGGCGCGGCCAGTAGCGTGGTATTCGACAACGGTTCGGTGCAGACCTCCGGCACCGAGGCCCATGGCGTGGTGGTGGCCGGCACGTCCAGCTTTGCGGCGACGGGCAGCGCCATCGGCGTCAGCGGCGCGCGGTCCATCGGCCTGCTGCTGACCAGCGACACGGGCACTCAGAGCGCGACAATCAATGGCGGCAGCATCGTCAGCGGGGCAGCAACGGCCATTGGCGTCGACGGCGGTACTGCGAACATCCAGCTCGACGGCACGACCGTCCAGGGTGCGACCAACTGGCTGCAGGTGGCAAGCTCCGGTACCCTGCTCGGCAGCAGGACCCGCACGCTGCACGGCATAGACCCGAGCCTGGCGCCGGATGCGGGCAATCCGGGCGGCATCAATGCCGCCGGCGTGCTGGCCGGCGCTCCCGCTACGGCCAATGTGGCGGCGCGCAACGCGACCTTGACCGGCGCCGCGGTCACCGAGGCGGGCAGCACCTCCAATGTGACGCTGACGGATTCGACCTGGACGCTGACCGGCAACTCGACCATCACCAACCTGGTCAACGATCCCAGCCTGATCGACTTCACGCCGCCGCAGGCGGGGGCGTACAAGACGCTGACGGTGCGCAACTACAGCGGCGACGGCACCATCGCGCTGAATACTTATCTGGGCGATGACAGCTCGCCGTCGGACAAGCTGGTCATCGATGGCGGCAGCGCCAGCGGCGCTTCGCAATTGCGCATCAAGAACACGGGCGGGCCAGGAGCCTTGACGACGGCCAGTGGGATCCAGGTGGTCGAGGTCGTCAATGGCGGCGTTTCCGGATCGGGCGCGTTCGCCCTTGTGGGCCGGGCCGTGGCCGGTCCTTACGAGTATCGCCTGTACCAGGGGTCGGCAAGCGCACCTGCCGATCAGAGCTGGTACCTGCGATCCGAGAAGCAGCCGGATCCGCCACCGCCACCGCCTCCACCTCCACCTCCACCCGAGCCTCCCGTGCCGCCGGAGCCGCCAGTCCCTCCTGTTCCTCCGGCTCCACCCGCTCCGGAGCCGCTGTACCGGCCAGAAGTCGCCGCCTATCTCGCGAACCAGCGACTGGTCGGGCAGATGTTCGTGCAGAGCATGCATGACCGGCTGGGCGAACCGCAGTTCATCGAGGGCCAGCAATTCCAATCGGAAGACAGCAAGCGCCGGGCGCTTTGGCTGCGCGCCGTGGGCAAGTGGGAAGGCTCGCATAGCCGCGACGGAAATTTCGACGTCAGCACCGACATGTTCCTGCTGCAAGGCGGCGGCGACGTGGCGCAATGGAAGCTGTTCTCCGAGGCCGACCGCCTGCACCTGGGTTTGATGCTGGGCTACGGCAGCGCCGACAGCACGGCCCGGGCCGATGGCAACCCCTACAAGGCCAAGGGCAGGGTGCAAGGCTACAGCGCGGGCGTTTATGGGACCTGGTTCCAGAACGACGAGAGCAAGCTCGGCGCCTATGTGGATACCTGGTTCCAGTACGGCTGGTACAACAACCGGGTGACGGGCGACGATCTGCCGCGCGTCGACTACGATTCCCGCGCATGGGCAGTGTCGGCGGAAACGGGTTACGCCTTCAAGCTGCGCGGCGACTGGATACTGGAGCCCCAGGCGCAGATTATCTACGTCAGTTCGGACACGGACAGCCTGACCGAATCCAACGGCACTCGCGTGGGCAGCGCGGACTCCCATGGGACCATCACGCGCCTGGGCGTGCGCACGCACACCACCTTCGACCTGGGCAATGGCCGCAAGGCGCAGCCGTTCGCGACGCTGAACTGGTGGCATAGCAGCACCGGCAGCTCCGTGTCGTTCAACCAATTGCCGGTGGGTGACCTCTATCCGAAAGACCGCTATGAGTTGAAGCTCGGCGTGCACGCCGACTTCACCAAGGGCTGGACCGGCTGGACCAATATCGCCGGATCCTGGGGCGCGCAGGACTACCACCAGTACGCGGCGAGGATAGGCGTGAAATACACCTGGTAGACGTGAAAAAGCCCGCAGCGGATAGTCCGCGGCGGGCCACGCCACGCATGCCGGCCGGTTGCCCGGCCGATGCCGCGAGGCTTACCAGAGCACCTTCAAGCCGATGGAACCCTGCGCGCCGCTCTTGACGCGGCTGTCGCCGCTGTTGGCCCAGAGCTTGCCCACGTCGCCGTAGAGGCTGGTGTTCTTGGTCAACTGCACCATGGCGCCGACCGCCAGTTCGGTTGAGGTGTAGCCGCCCTTGGCGCGGATGTCGGTGGTGCCGGCCGGCGCGCTGAAGCTGGCCACGTCGGTGGTGTTGCTGGCCTTGTACAGATTGACGCGCGCAAAGGGCTGCAGCACGGTGCCGCCGATGCTGTAGCTGCCCTTGACCCGGGCGCCCAGGCGCAGGGTCCAGTCGTCGTCCGCATCGTTCTTCACCTTGGCCAGGCTAATCGTGGTGTCGTCCAGGTCGAGCTTGCGGTAGATGATCTGAGCTTGCGGCTCGAGCTGCCAGCTGCTGCCCAGGTCGATCGGCTTGCCCACTTCGAGCGAGGCCAGCCAGCCGTGGCCCTTGGTGGTGGCGCCGGCGCCGGTGTCGGCCGTGCGCAGGCTGCTGCGGTAATCGGCGCCCTGGATCACGGCGTCGGCGTACAGGCCGGAGTCGTGCTGCCAGGTGCCGTACAGGCCCACGTAGCGGCCGCGCAGGTTGTTGTAGCCAGCGTACTTGCGCTCCATGCCGCTGGAGAAGCCGCGCACGCCCATGTCGCCGTCCAGTTGGCCGACGTACAGGCCGGCCCTGAGGTTACGGCTGGTGTACACGTCCACGCCGGCTTGGAAGCCGGTCAGGTGGCCGCTGCTCTCGGGGTTGACCGTGCCTTGCTGCGTGATGGTGGGGGCCGTGCGCAGCACCCGGGCCCAGGCGCGGTGGCTGGGATCCTGGTCGATGGCGCCTTGAGAGGCGTCGTCGCCCATGCGCTTGCGCATGTCGCCGAGCATCGCCATGTCCGCCTGGCGCAGTTGAGCGGGCAGGGAGGACAGCAGCGGCACTTCTTCACGGTAGGCGGGCGTCGGAGTCACGCCGGGGCCGGGGGGCACCTGGGTGTTGGTCGAGTGCAGCGCGGCGCCTTGTGCCGTCTGGGTCAGGCGGTACTCGTAGGCGCCGGCATCGATGTGATTGCCCGCCAGGGTGAAGCTGCCGGGTTGCAGGTTGGCGCCGTTCTCGGTGGAGATGACCTGGATGCCCTGGCTGCCGGTCTGCGCGCCCAGGCCGCCGGCATTGGTGATCTGCACCGTGGTGTTGCCGCTGGCGATGGCGCTGGGGCCGCTCAACAGCAGCTTGTCGGTGGCGCTGCCATCCGCGCCCAGCACGGTGGACACGCCCAGCTTGCCGTTGTTGCCGACATAGGGGCCCGTGACTTTGAGCACGGCGCCCGGCGTGCTGCCGCTGAGATTGACCGCGCCGCTGTTGTTCAGGCTGGCCACGGTCTGGCTGTAGCCCGCCAGGTCCAGCACCGCGCCGCTGGCCACGGTGTGGGCCGAGGCGCTGCTGAACGTGTTGGCCGCGCCGGCCTTGAGCGTGCCTTGCGCGACGTCGGTCGCGCCGGTGTAGGTGTTGCCTGCGCTGGTCAGCGTCAGCACGCCGGTTCCCTGCTTGGTGAGGAAGCCGCCGCCCGTGATGGCGCCGGCCCAGGTGGCATTGTTCGCTCCCGTGTCGATGACCGGGTCATTCGTGCCCGTCATGGCCAGGTTGTTGGCGATGGTCATGCCGTTGGCGATCAGGCTGATGACGGTGCCGTCGTCCATGGCCAGCGTGCCCGTACCCAGGCCTTGCGCATGGCCCAGGGCGATGCTGCCTTGCTTGAGCTGCACGCCGCCCGTGAAGGCGCTGCCGCCGGTCAGTGCGAGTGCGCCAGCGCCGGTTTTGACCAAGTCGCCGCTGCCCACGACGATGCCCATGTAGGTGGACGCACTGCCCGCCGCGATGTCCGCGGTCAAGCGTCCGCCGCCCAGCGCCACGGTGCCGCCGCCGCTCAGGCTGCTGGCCAGCAGCGCGTTGCCGTTGAGGTCCAGCACGGCGCCCGTCAGCACTTGATAGCCGGTGCCTTGGACCAATGCCGTGGTGGAGCCCGCGCGCAGCGTGCCGTCCGCGACCAGCGTGCCGCCGGTATAGCTGTTGGCGCCGGTCAGGGTCTGCGTGCCCGAGCCCTGCTTGACCAGGGTGCCCGTGCCGCTGACCGAGCCGCTGAAGATGCCGTCGGCCGAGCCGCCCGCCAACAGCGAATTGGCTCCCATCTTGATGTTGCCAGCGCCCGCCAGGGTGCCGAACACCTGCGCGCCTTGGCCTGCCGACAGGTCGAAGGTGGCGCCGTTGGCGACGGTCACGACGCCGGTGGCGGCGAGGCTGCTGCCTGCGCCCAACGCTACCGTGCCGCTGTTGACGTAGGTGCCGCCGGTGTAGCTGTTAGTGCCGTTGAGCGTCAGCGTGCTGGCGCCGTTCTTGGTCAGGCTGCCCATGCCCGAGATGTTGCCGTTGAGCGTCAGGTCCTGGCTGCCTTGCACCGTGAGGCCGGCGTTCAGGGCGATGTTGTTCGCCAGCGCCAGCGCCTGGGTGTTGTCCAGCGTGGCCGCGCCGCCTACCGTCAGCGTGCCGGAACCGAGCGCGGCGCCGTTGCCGACGATCAGGCCGCCCGCGTTCAGGAGGGTGCCGCCGACGTAGCTGTTGACGCCGCTGAGGGTCAGGTTGGCCGCGCCGTTCTTGATCAGGCCGCCAGCGCCGCCGACGGTGCCGTTCAGGTCCATGGCGCTGGAGCCGGCGATCGTCAGCGCGCCGTTCAGCGCGACCTTGTTGCGCACGGTGACTGCCGTGTTGCTGTCCAGCGTGGTGCCGTTGGCAGCGGTCAGCAGGCCATTGCCCAAAGCCTTGTCGTTGCCCAGCACCAGCGTGCCACCGTTGAGCGCCGTGCCGCCGGTGTAGCCGTTGGACGCGTTGAGCACGAGGGTGCCGGCGTCTACCTTGGCCAGCGTGCCGCTGCCAACGAGCGGGGCGTTGATGGTCGCGGTCACGCCAGGATCGACGCGCACCGCGGCATAGCCCTGGTCGCCGTTGACCAGGTTGAGCGCTCCCAGTGAGCCGGGATTCAGAACATAGCCATCGGTCATGAACTGCATGCCCGTCGTGCTTTGCGCGCCCGCGACGGTGACCGTCCCCGCAGCGCCCAGGAAGACCGCGAACTTGCCGGCCCAGGAGCGGTTCCCGTTGCCGTCGACGCCGGTCCAGTTGGCGTTGGCGCCGTCCCAGGTGCCGCTGCCGCCCTCGATCGCGCCGTTGCCGGTGGTTTGCGCGCCGTCCCAGAACTGCACGGTGACGTTGGGCGCGGCGACCAGCAGGTTGACCTGCTTGGCGATGGCAGTCTGCAACGTCAGGTCGGCCGCTTGCACGCTGCCGGGAACATTGCCGAAGCGCATGCCGTTGTCGTACAGGTCGCCGCCATAGTTCATGAGCCGGTACACGCCGGTGCCGAAGCCGCCGATGTCGCTGACATTGAGCGTGCCGCCCAGGGTCAGGTCACCGGCTACGTTCACCAAGGCATTGCCACCGCTGGAGACGGGGGCGCCCAGGCCGGCATTCAGCGTGGAGTTGCCGTAGAGCTTCAGGCTGCCGACCGACAGGGTGTTGCCGCCCACTGCGTTAAGGCTGGCGCCGCCCATGACCGTCACGTCGCCGGCGATGCTGCCGGCTCCGCCCAGGCTGGCGCCGTTGTTGACGTATATCTCTGTGCTGGCCAGCGAGCCGTCGACCCGCAGGCTGCCGGCGTCGACGGAGGTCATGCCCGTGAGGCCGTTGACGCCGGAAAGGGTTAGCGATCCCGTGCCGAGCTTGGTCAACCTACCCATACCGTTGAGCTGGCCGCCGAAGTTGCTGTTGGCCCCGTTGGCGCCGATGGTCAGGTTGTTCCCATTCGAGACCGTCACGGTGCCATTGCCGTTCAGGCTGGCCAGACGAGCCAGATTGGTGATGAACAGATTGGCGCCGGCTGCCACGTTCGCGGTGGCATTCTGGCCCAGCGCGTTGTTGCCCGCGGTGGTCAGGCTGCCGCCTTGCAGATCGATCATGCCGCTGAAGGTGTTGGCGCTGCCGGTAAGCGAGAGGTCGTTCGCGCCGGTCTTGCGCAGCGTGCCGTTGCCGTTGATCTGTCCATCCAGGATCAGGCTGTTGTTGCCCGCCACCGTGAGCGCGCCATCGACGTTGACGGTATTGCCCAGGCGCATCGGGCCGGCGGTATCCAGCTGCGTGTTGCCCGTGACGGTCAGCATGCCGGTACCCAGCGCCGCGGCATTGCCCAGGCTCAAGTTGCCGTCATTGACCGTGGTGCCGCCGCTATGGCGGTTTTCGCCATTGAGGGTGAGTCGGCCGGCGCCGTTCTTGACCAGCTCGGTGGAACCGTTGATCACCCCGTTCAGGGTGAAATCATTGCTGCCGCCCAGCGCCAGGGAGGCGCTCAGTTGCACGTTGTTGGCCAGGGTCACCGCGCGGCTGGCTTCCAGGGTTCCCGCGTTGCGCACGGTCAGCGTGCCCTCGCCGAGCGCGGCATCGTGGCCCACGGCCAGGTTGCCGCCGGTCAGGTCGACGCCGCCCTGGAAAGAGTTGGCGCCGTTCAAGGTCAGCTTGCCCGTGCCGCGCTTGGTCAGGCCGCCTGTGCCGTTGACCAGGCCGCTCAAAGTGAGGTCCTGGTTGCCGATGAGGTTCAGGTCGCCAGCCAGGTTGACCGTGTTGGCCAGGCTCAATGCCACGCTGTTGTCCAGTTGCATGCCGGAGGCGGCATTCAGGGTGCTGTTGCCCAGCGGATTGCTGGAGGCCAGCACCAGCTTGCCGCCGTTCAGCGCCATCGTGCCGCCAAAGGCGTTGTTGCCGCCCAGGGTCAGGGTGCCGCTGCCGTTCTTGTTCAGGCCGCCGCTGTTGCCGGCGATGTCGCCGTTCAAGGTCAGGTCATTGATGCCGACCAGGTTCAACTGGCCTTCGACAACGATCCCGTTGGTCAGCGTAAGCGCCTTGTTGTTGTCCAGCGTGGTGCCGCCTGTAGCGGTCAGGGTCGCCGTGCCCAGCGCGTTGTTGCTGCCGGCCACGAGCGTGCCGCCTGCCAGCAAGGTGCCGCCCTGATAGCCATTGTTGCGATTGAGCACCAGCGTGCCCTGGTCCAGCTTCTGCAGGGTGCCGGTGCCATTGATGTCCACGTTGATCGCCGCAGTGACGCCCGGATCGACCCGCACGGCGAACTTGCCGCCATCGCGGTTGACCGCATTGAGCGTGCCGCCGGCGCCTGTCACCAGGTTGTAGCCATCGGTCATGAACTGCATGCCGTTGACGGTATGTTCGCCCTGCACCAGCACGACGCCGGTGTTGCCTTGGAAGACGGCGAACTGGCTGGTCCAGGATTGATTGAAAACGCCGTTGGCATCGGTCCAATTGGTTTGTGCGGAGTTCCACACGCCGCTGCCACCGCTGATAACGCCGTCGGGCACCGAGGTGTTGCCATCCCAGAATTGGATTTCCCGATTCAACGAGTCGACGATCAGGTTGACCTGGCCCGTGACCGCGGTCTGCACTGTCAGTTCCGTCGTGGGCATCGTGCCAGGCAAGGTGCCGTAGTCGAGGATGTTGTTCGTAAAGCTGTTGGAGTAGTCGAACAGGCGGTACACGCCATGGCCGAACCCGCCGGCATCGGTGATGTTCAACACGCCATCCAAGGTCACGTTGGTGCCCTGGAAGAGCGCGGTACCGCCCACGACAGGAGAACCCAGCGCGACATTGACGTTGGAGTTCTGTGAGAGGACTATCGAGCCCGCGGTCAGTTTCTGACCGCTGGTGCCGGCCAGGGTGCCACCGTTGGCAACGGTCAGCGTGCCGATGATCGTGCCGCTGCCGTTCACGGTCCCGCCTGCGTTAACCATCAAGCTGCGGTTCATTGTGCCGCTGATCTTCAGGGTGCCGCCGTTGACTTCGGTTGGGAAGATACTGAAGCTGGAGGTGCCCGCCAGCTCCAGCGTGCCGCTGCCGTTTTTGCTGAGCCGACCATCGCCCATGATCGTTCCGGCGTACACGCTATCGAGGTTGCTGCTGCCTACTTGCAGCATGCTACCCGGGCCCACATTGAGTATCCCGCTGCCGCTCAAGGACCCGATCGCGGTGTAGCCGTTCAGGTTCAGCACAGTGCTCGCACCCAGATTGACGCTCTGGGGAGCGCCCAGGGCGTTGGTGCCTAATGTGGTGATAGAGCCTTCGCGGACGTTGAGGCTGCCGGCGTAGGTGTTGTTGCCGAGCAGGATCAATTCTTCCGCGCCGGTCTTGGTCAGCTTGCCGCTGCCGCTCAAGAAGCCGACCGACGTCAAATCCTCCCGGGTTTCCACCGTCAGGTCGCCATTGACGCTGATGGCGTTCGTCAGGCTTGCGGGCCGCGAGTTTTTCAGCGTGGCCGTGCCGTTGGTGACCAGCGCGCCGGTCCCCAAGGCATTATTGTCGCCGAACTCCAAGGTACCGCCACTGAGGGCGATGCCGCCCGTGTGGCTGGCGTTGCCGTTGTTGAGGGTGAGCGTGCCATTGCCAGTCTTGACCAATTGGCCGGGGCCCGAAATCAGCGAATTCAAGGTCAGGTCATTGTCGCCGGCAACCGTCAGGTTCGCATTGAGGGCGATGGCGTTGCCTAGCGTTACCGCGTTGCTTGCCGTCAGGGTGGAAGCGCCGCCGACGGTCAGGCCGCCGACACCCAAAGCCTGATCGTTGCCCACCGTCAGCGTGCCGGCGTTCAGCGTGGTGCCCGACAGATAGATGTTGGCCCCGTTCAAGGTCAGGTTGGCGGCGCCGTTCTTGATCAGCGATCCTGGGCCGTCAACGACGCCGTTCAGCGTCAGGTCGGCGCTTCCGCCTATCCCCACGCTGCCCATCAGATTCACGTTGTTGTCGAGGGCCACCTTGTTATTGGCGTCGAGCACCGTGTTGTTGAGCGCCGTCAGGGCGCCGCTGCCCAGAGCGGTATTGCTGCCGACCTCCAAACGGCCGGCCTCGATTATCGTGCCGCCGGTATAGGTGTTGTTGCCGTTGAGTACCAGCGTGCCGCTGTCTTGCTTGCGCAGGATGCCGCTGCCGCCTATGGCGACGCCCAAGGTTGCGGTCACGTTGGGATTGACCCGAATATTGGCAATGCCGCTGGTATTCAGCTGGCCATTGGCTCCGCCCACCAGCTTGTAGGCGTCTGTCTTGAATTCCAGGCCTGTGATGCTGTGCTGGCCGCCGACCGCCACGGTGCCGGCGGTGCCGGAGAATGCCGCTTCACCGCCGTTCCAGGACTGGTTCACTGTTCCGTCAGCGGACGTCCAGTTGGTATTGGCGTAATCCCAGATGCCAGAGGCGCCATCCGCCGAACCGTTCGCCACGGATTGGCTGCCGTCCCAGTAGAGTTGCGGATTTGCGGGAGCCGCATGCGCGTTCGCGGCGATCAAGGCAATGCCCAGCGCGCCTGCCAACTGTGCGCCGCCGCGGCGCAGGCGCCGGGCAGGGCTGCTGCTTTTTGCCGGCCCGCGGGCGATTTCACTGACGGCCTGCCACACGCCGGCGGCGGCGTTGAAGACTACTCGATAGACGTGATTCATTGATCTCTTCTATGCCGACACCAAAGCCGGGCCGGCAGGATTGGACGTTGATTGATTTAAATGAAACTAAATGCGTCTTGGTGGTAGGTCGCTCAGCGGGCCAATGGCAGCAACAGGCGAGGCAACCGTTACAAAAGTCGAAATGTTTTGCTGAAAATTAACATTTATTTACGCTGCGTAATGTACGGCAAAAATGCGGATTCCCACATCGTCAATGGGGAAAAATTTGAGTTCAGTTCACATTTGCTGCGTTGACGCCACGCCCAGGCGGCGATGGCCGAGCGCCGTGTTCCTGCGTACACTCCCGGCCATGCTACGAATCGACAATCTCGGCAAGCGCTACGGCGACCATCTCGTCTTCCAGGGGCTGACCCATACCTTCAGGCCCGGATGCGTGGCGCTGTGCGAAGAAGACAGCACCGGCAAGTCCACGCTGCTGGGCATCATCGCGGGCGCGATCGCGCCGGATTCGGGGGATGTCTGGATCGACGGGCATTCCTTGGCCCAGGCACCGGCGCAAGCGCGGGCCCGCCTGGCCTACGTGCCCGACAATTGCATGGCGCAGCCCGCGCAGACGGGGCGCGGATTGCTGGAACAGGTCGCGGCAGAGAAGAACGTGCCGCTGGCCGACAGCGTGCTGGACCTGGCCTTCCGGCTGGGGCTGGAGCCGCATCTGGACAAGCGCTTCGAGCAGATGTCGACAGGCACGCGGCGCAAGGTCTACCTGACGGCCGCCGCCCTGGGCGACCCGGCCGTGATCATTGCGGATGGGGCCAGCAACGGCCTGGATGCACAGGCGCGCGGCGTGCTGGCCGGGCAGTTCAAGATCTGGGCGCAGGATCGGGTGGTGCTATTCGCCAGCCACGATCCCGAGCTGGTGGAAGCCTGCGGCGCCAGATCAATCGAGGTTGCGGCGCTGCGCTGAAGGCGGCGCCGCAGGCTTCTTCTTTACTTCGCCATCAAGCCCAGGTACTCGATCAGGACTTTTTCCTTGACGTGGGTGGCCTGCGCCCATTCCTTGTAATCCTGGCTGTTGCGGTAGGCGGGCTGCTGATTCAGCTGCTTCATGACGTCCATGCTGGCGGGTTCGAACAGCGCCTTCTTGAAAGCGTCGTGCAGCGTCTTGACTACCGCGGGGTCCATGCCCTTGGGGCCGGTCAGCCCGTAGGGCGAGGTGGACACGACCTTGTAGCCCAGCTCCTGTGCGGTGGGCACGTCGGGCCAGCGGGTAGTGCGCGTTTCGCCAAAGGTGACCAGCAGGCGCATCTTGCCGGAATCCACGAACTGGTCCCAGCCGGTGCCATCGCTTTGCGCCATGAGATGGCCGCCCAGCAGGGCCTGCTGCATGTCGGCGTTGCCCTTGAACGGCACGTGGTTCAGCTTCACGTTGGCGTTGATGGCGACTTCTTCGATCAGCAGATGCGGCAACGAGCCGGTGCCGGGGGAGCCGTAGTCGATGGAGCCGGGCGCCTTGCGCGCCGCCTCGATGTACTCATTGAAGGTCTTGTACGGAGAATCGGCGCGGACGGTGAAGCCGAAGGTGTAGCCGGACAGGCCCAGGATGAAGGTGAAATCGTTGATGGGGTCCCAGCTGCTCTTCTGGATATAGGGCATGCGCAGCATGGCCTGGGTGTACAGGCTGATGGTGTAGCCGTCGGGCTTGGCGGTCTTGGCCATGGTGGCGGGGCCCAGGGTGCCGCCGGCGCCGGGCCGGTTTTCCACGATGACGGGCTGCCCCAGGTATTTGGAGGCGTCCTGCGCCACGATGCGCAGGTGGCGGTCGGTGGAACCGCCGGCCGGGAAGGGCACGATCAGCGTGATCGGCTTGGACGGGTAGGCGCCTTGCGCGGCGGCGGCAAAAGGCAGGACGGCGCCGGCGATCGAGAGCAGTGCGGCGCCGAGGCAGGCGCGCCGCAGGGGCTGCTGGGGCATGGGTTTGTCTCCTTGGGGTGTTGTTGTGCGCGGGCAGGGGATTGCTCAGTCGCGCAGGGCGACCTTGACCGGCAATCGGGTCCACGCGCGTCGGCCTGGACTGCGATATCGGGTTGTTCGTCGGCTTTCACGCGAAACAGCGCGCCATCGTTGTGCAGGCCGGCTTCCTGCGTCAATCAAGATTAAATTGATCTCCCTGAGGTCGGCCGTGTGCCAAGTCACAACGGCCGACTGCCAAGTGGCGTCCGGGAGTCTTCTTGAAATGGAGAGTTCGGCTTCCTGGCCGCCAGTTCAATCCTTCGCCATCAATCCCAGGTACTCGATCAGGCCTTTTTCCTTGACGTAGGTGGCCTGCGCCCATTCCTTGTAGTCCTGGCTGTTGCGGTAGGCGGGCTCCTGGTTCAGCTGCTTCATGACGTCCATGCTCGCCGGGTCGAACAGCGCCTTCTTGAAGGCGTCATGCAAGGTCTTCACCACCGCGGGGTCCATGCCCTTGGGGCCGGCCAGGCCGTAGGGCGAGGTGGAGACCACCTTGTAGCCCAGCTCCTGGGCCGTGGGCACGTCGGGCCAGCGCGTGGTGCGCTTTTCGCCGAAGGTGACCAGCAGGCGCATCTTGCCCGAGTCCACGAACTGGTCCCATCCGGTCGCATCGCTTTGTGCCATGACGTGGCCGCCCAGCAGGGCTTGCTGCATGTCGGCGTTGCCCTTGAAGGGCACATGGTTCAGTTTCACCTTGGCATTGATGGCGACCTCCTCGATCAGCAGGTGCGGCGAGGAACCGATGCCGGTGGAGCCGTAGTCGATGGTGCCGGGCGCCTTGCGCGCCGCCTCGATGTACTCGTTGAAGGTCTGGTACGGGGAATCGGAGCGGACGGTGAAGCCGAAGGTATAGCCCGACAGGCCCAGGATGAAACTGAAGTCGTTGATGGGATCCCAGCTGCTCTTCTGCATGTAGGGCATGCGCAGCATGGCCAGGGTGTACAGAGTGACGGTGTAGCCGTCGGGCTTGGCGGTCTTGGCCATGGTGGCGGGGCCCAGGGTGCCGCCGGCGCCGGGCCGGTTTTCCACGATGACGGGCTGCCCCAGGTATTTGGAGGCGTCCTGCGCCACGATGCGCAGGTGGCGGTCGGTGGAACCGCCGGCCGGGAAGGGCACGATCAGCGTGATCGGCTTGGACGGGTAGGCGCCTTGCGCGGCGGCGGCGAAAGGCAGGGCGGCGCCGGCCATAGCGAGCAACGCGGCGCCGAGGCAGGCGCGCCGCAGGGGCTGGTGGGTCATGGGTTTGTCTCCTGGGGTGTTGTTGTGTGGGGAACTGCTCAGTCGCGCAGCGCGACTTTTACCGGCAGCCGGGCCAGCGCGTCGCGCAGGCTGGCTTTGAGCGCTTCGGGCGCACGGGGGTCGGCAAGCACAGAGACCTCGGGTTGCGCGTTGGCCTCTACGCGGAACAGCGTGCCGTCGTCGATCAGGCCAGCGTCCTGCAGGGTGTGCGCCACCACGGCCTGGGCCGATACGGCGGTGGCCAGGCGGCGCAGATCGGGCTTGTAGATCTTGCCGACATTGGTCATGGGCATGCTGTCCAGCACGATGACGCGCTTGGGCCGCGCCGGGCTCTCGTCCACGTGTTCGGCGGCGTAGGCCAGCAGTTCTGCTTCCTGTACCTGCGCGCCCTCGGCCAGCGTGACGAAGGCGATGGGCAGTTCGCCGGCATAGGCGTCGGGAGCGCCGACCGCGGCGCAGAGCTGCACAGCGGGATGCGAGGCGAGCGCGTCCTCGATGGTCTTGGGATCGATGTTGTGGCCGCTGCGGATGATCAGGTCCTTGGCGCGGCCTTGCAGGTGCAGGCGGCCAGCGTCATCCATATAGCCCACGTCGCCGCTGATCAGCCAGCCGTCTTCGGTAAAGGCGCGCGCCGTGTCGTCGGGGTCGAGAAAGCCGGGGATGACGTTGGGCGCCTTGAACAGCACCATGCCGGCCTTGCCCGCGGGCAAGTCGCGCGCGGGCGTGCCGGTCGGCAGGTCCAGGCCGACGATGCGGACCTGCACATAGGGCAGCGGAAAGCCGACGCAGCCTACCGGGAACTCGCAGCCGGGTGGCGAGATGGTCGAGATGCCCGCCATTTCCGTCATACCCAGGCTTTCGTTGACGTGCAGTCCGAACAGGCGCTTGAAGCGGGCCGCCAGTTCGGCGGGCAGGGGCGCGGCGCCGGTGCGGCAATAGCGCAGCGAGGAGATGTCGGCGCCGGCCAGCGGCACTTCGGCCAGCGCCGCGAGGATGGTGGGCACGCCTTGCAACGAGGTGGCGCGATGGTGTTCGACCAGGCGCCAGTAGTTGCGCAGCACGTCGCGGTTGCGCAGCAGCAGGGTGGTGGGAATGACGGTTTCCACGCCCGCCGACAGGGCGGCCAGCGATGCCGGCAGCACGCCCGCCACATGGAACAGCGGATAGCCGTTGATGACCACGTCGTCCGGTCCGGCGTTCTGCAATTGCACCGCGGCCCAGGCGCTGAAGACCTGGTTGGCATGCGTGTGGATGGCCAGCTTGGGCGCGCCGGTGGTGCCGCCAGTATGGAAGTACGCGGCCACGTCGTCCGCCTGGATCGCGCGGCCGCTGACCAGGCGGTCGGCCGGTTGCGTGGCGCGCGCGGCGTTGAAATCCAGCGCATGGTCGGGCAGCGCGGGGCGGGCCGGGGACGGCTCGTCCAGCGGCGCCACGCGCAGCAGCGTGTGCAGCGTAGGCACGCGTTCTCGCAGGCGCAGCGCCTTGGACCAGGAACCGCATTCCACGTCGGACCCGTAGGCGATCAGGACCTTGGCGCGCGCCGTGGTCATGAGGGACACGAGCTTGTCTTCGGCCAGCAAGGGGTTCAAGGGCTGGACGATGCCGGCGGCCTCGCCGCCCCACAGCGCCAGGTGGTACTCCAGGCAGCCGGGCAGCAGGATGCCGACGGCGTCGTCCGGGCCCACGCCCAGCTCATGCAGCAGGTTGGCGGTCTGGTGGATGCCGGCGAGCAGTTCGCGGTAGTTCCAGCGCAGCGGCGCGTCGCCGGGGTCGGCGCTGCGCAGAAAGGTCAGCGCGGTCTTGTCGCCGAAGGCCGCGGCCGAATTGCGGAAGATTTCATAGGTGCTCTGCACCGTGAGCGTCTCGGCCAGCGGCCGGGCTTGCAGACGCTGCACGTCCGCGGCGCTGCGCACGGCGAAGGGCGCGGCGAAGGGCGGCGAAAGGGGCGGGGCGGCGTGGACCTGGGTCATTGCGGGGGCCTCCTTTCAAGCCTGCCCCAGCGCAATGTAGCGCCGCAGGTGATGGTCTTCGTCGCCCAACTGGTGATCGATCATGACCAGGCGCTTGGCGTAGTGCGCCAGCGGCAGCTCCCAGGTCATGCCGATGCCGCCGTGCAACTGGATGCTCTCTTCGGCTACCAGGGTGCCGATGCGGCCGATGGTGTATTTGGCGGCGGACAGCGCGCGCTCGCGGGTGGCGCGGTCGGGGTGGTCGAGCGCGGCCGCAGCGTTGATCACGGCCGAGCGCGCCTGTTCGATCTCCAGCAGCACGTCGGCCATGCGGTGCTGCAAGGCCTGGAAGCTGCCGAGGGGGGCGCCGAACTGGCGACGCGTGCGCAGGTATTCCAGGGTGGCGTCGCGGGCGCAGTCCATCGCGCCCACGGCTTCGGCGCACAGGGCCAGGATGCCGCGGCCGGCGGCGCGCTCCAGCAGCGGGTAGCCGGCGCCGGCCTCGCCCAGCAGCGCCTCCGGGGCAAGCTGCACCCCATAGAAAACGAGTTCCGCCGCGCGCCCGCCGTCGATCAGGCCATAGCCGCGCGCCGTCAGGCCGGGCGTGCCGGCGCTGACCAGGAACAGGCTGATGCCGGCCTCGTCGTCCGGGCCGCCCGCGCTGCGGGCCGGGACCAGAAACAGGTCGGCGTGTTCGCCCGCCGCGACCACCGCTTTCGCGCCGTTGAGCACCCAGCCGTCCTGGTTGCGTTCGGCGCGGGTTTCGACATGCGCCAGTTCGTAGCCGGAGTCGGGTTCGGCGTGGGCCAGTGCGGCGGTGATGGTGCCGGCGATCAGGCCTTCGAGCGCTTCGCGCTGGGCTGGCGTGCCAGCGGAGGCGATGGCGCTGCCGACCATCAACGCGTCCAGCAGGGGTTCGACGGCCAGGCCGCGGCCCAGCGCCTCGAACACCACGGAGATGTCGAAGCCGGTTCCGCCCAGCCCGCCATCCGCTTCGGCAAACAGCGCGCCGACGGCGCCCAGTTCGGCGTAGCGCTGCCACAGTTCCAGGCTGTAGCCGCGCTCTGAAAGGGCATTGCGGTCGCGCGTGGCGAAGTCGTTCTGTTCGGCGACAAAGCGGCGCAGCATGTCGGAGAGCATGCGCCGGTCTTCGGTGTGTTCAAAGTTCATGGCCGGCCCTTACAGTCCGAGGATCATCTTGGAGATGATGTTCTTCTGGATTTCATTGGAGCCGCCGAAGATCGACAGCTTGCGGTTGTTGAAGTACTGCGCGGCGGCGCTCTCGGCGCCTTCGGGGCCGATGGGCGGCGCGCCGTAGCCGTCGTGCAGAGCCTCGGGCACGAAGGGGCGGGCGTAGGGACCCATGGCGCGGCGGTTCAGCGCGCTGATCTCCTGGCGGATCTGGGTGCCGCGTATCTTCAGCATGGAACTTTCGGCGCCGGGCGCGCCGCCGCCGGCCACGGCCGCGACCACGCGCAGGTTGGTGGTGCGCATATTGGCCAGCTCGATCTCGACGCGCGCCAGCCGCGCGGCAAAGTCCGGATCCTCGGCCAGCGGCCGGCCGTTCTTGCGCTGGCGTTGGGCCACGGTCTTCAGGCGCGCCAGCGCCGCGGTCGATTGGCCGACGCCGGCGATGTTGGTGCGTTCATAGGTCAGCAGGTATTTGGCGCAGGTCCAGCCGCGGTTTTCCTCGCCCACCAGATTGGTGGCCGGCACCCGCACATCGGAGAAGAACACCTCGTTGACTTCGTGTTCGCCGTCCAGCGTGATGATGGGGCGCACTTCCACGCCGGGGCTGGCCATGTCGATCAGCAGGAAGCTGATGCCTTCCTGGCGCCGGCCTTCCTGCGACGTCCGCACCAGGCAGAAAATCATGTTGGCGTACTGGCCCAGCGTGGTCCAGGTCTTCTGGCCGTTGACGATGTAGCTGTCGCCGTCGCGCACCGCCGTGGTCTTGACCGAGGCCAGGTCGGAGCCCGCGCCGGGTTCGGAGTAGCCCTGGCACCACCAGTCGCTGCCGTCGAGGATGCGCGGCAGCCAGTGGCGCCGTTGCGCCTCGGTGCCGTACTTGATCAGCACCGGGCCCAGCATGCTGAGGCCGAAGGGCACGATGCGCGGCGCGCCGGCCAGCGCACATTCGTTTTCGAAGATGTACTTCTGCACGGCGCTCCAGCCGGTGCCGCCGTACTCCATCGGCCAGTGGCTGGCGAGCCAGCCCTGGCGGTTGAGGATGGCGTGCCACTCGACCATGTCGGCGCGCGTCAGCAGCTTGCCTTGTACGACCTTGGCGGAAAGGCGTTCGGGCAGGTGGCTGGCAAGAAAGGTCCGCACTTCATCGCGGAAGGCGTTTTCTTCGGGGGTGAATTCCAGGTCCATGGGGGATCCTCAGTAGATTTCGAACAGGCCGGCCGCGCCCATGCCGCCACCCACGCACATGGTGACGACGGCATAGCGGGCGCCGCGGCGGCGGCCTTCGATGAGTACGTGGCCGGCCAGGCGGGCGCCGGTGACGCCGAAGGGGTGACCCAGGGCAATGGCGCCGCCGTCGACGTTCAAGCGGTCCATCGGGATGCCGAGCTTTTCCTGGCAATACAAGGCTTGCGAGGCGAAGGCTTCGTTCAATTCCCAGAGGTCGATGTCCTGCACCTTGAGGCCGTGGCGCGCCAACAGCTTGGGCACGGCGTAGACCGGGCCTATGCCCATCTCGTCGGGTTCGCAGCCGGCGATCGCCAGTCCGCGGAATGCGCCCAGCGGCTTGATGCCGGCGCGTTGGGCTTCGGCGGCTTCCATCAGCACGCAGGCGGCGGCGCCGTCCGACAACTGCGAGGCATTGCCCGCCGTGACGAACTGGCCGGCGCCGCGCACGGGGGCCAGCGAGGCCAGGGCTTCATAGGTGGTGCCGGGGCGGTTGCAGGTGTCGCGGTCCACGGTCACTTCGCGTTCACTGACGGCGCCGGTGGCGCGGTCGGTGACGGACATGATGGTGGTGACGGGGATGATCTCCTCCACATACCGGCCCGCGGCCTGGGCGGCCTCGGTGCGCGCCTGGCTTTGCGCGGCGAAATGGTCCTGGGCTTCGCGGCTGATGCCGTAGCGGGCCGCCACGATGTCGGCGGTTTCTATCATGGGCAGGTAGAGTTCGGGCTTGTGGTCCACGATCCACGGATCCATGCCGCTGACGCCGTCGTCGCGGCTGCGGATTTGCGACACCAGCTCCACGCCGCCCGCGATCATGGCGGGGGCGCCGTCCATGACGATGCGGCTGGCGGCCGAAGCGATGGCCTGCAGGCCCGAGGCGCAATAGCGGTTGACGGTGGCGCCGCCCACGCTGACCGGCAGGCCGGCGCGGATCACGGCCTGGCGGCCGATGTTGCGGCCGGTGGCGCCTTCCGGGTAGCCGCAGCCGATGAAGGCGTCCTCGATCAGGGCGGGATCGATGCCGGCGCGGTCGACGGCGGCGCGCACGGCATGCGCGGCCAGGGTGGGGCCGGCGATCAGGTTGAATTCGCCGCGCCCCGCTTTGGTGATGGGGGTGCGGGCGGTGGAGACGATGACGGCTTCGCGCATGGCGTGTTCCTGTCTGGTATCGGGGTCAGGCGGATGGATTCAGGGTGGCGAAATTGCGGCCGGATTCGGCCAGTTGCACCAGCAGCGGCGAGGGTTTCCAGAAGGCGGGATCCTCCTGCGCATAGCCGCGGATATCGGCCAGTACACGGTTCAGCCCCACGCTGTCGGCGTAGTGCATCGGGCCGCCGCGATAGCGCGGAAAGCCGTAGCCGGACAGGAACACCACGTCGATGTCGGAAGGACGCTGGGCGATGCCCTGATGCAGCACATTGGCCGCTTCGTTGATCATGGCGGCCAGGTAGCGGCGCTGGATGTCTTCTTGCGTGTAGGCGTGCGGCGTGACGCCGGCGCGCGCGCGTTCGGCGTCGATGAGGGCGAGCACTTCGGGATCTTGTTCGCCCTGGCGCGCGCCGTCGGGGTAGAGGTAAAAGCCGCGGCCCGTCTTCTGGCCGAACCAGCCGCGTTCGCACAGCCGGTCGGGAATCTGCACATAGCGCAGCGCGGGGTCGCGCGTGGGCGCGCGGCGCTTGCGCGTGGCCCAGCCTATGTCGCCACCAGCCAGGTCCGCCATCTGGTAGGGCCCCATGGGGTAGCCGAAGGCGCGCACGGCGGCGTCGATCTCGTAGGGCGAGGCGCCGTCCTCCATCATCATGTCGGCCGCCTGGCGGTGCACGGCCAGGATGCGGTTGCCGATGAAGCCATCGCACACGCCGGCGCGCACCGGGATCTTGCGCAGTCGTCGCGCCAGTTCGAAGCCGGTAGCCACGGTGTCGGGCGCGGTGTGGTCGCCCACCACGACTTCCAGCAGCTTCATGATGTTGGCCGGCGAAAAGAAGTGCAGGCCCAGCACGTCGGCAGGGCCGCGCGTGGCGGCGGCAATGAGGTTGACGTCCAGGTAGGAGGTATTGGTGGCCAGCACCGCGCCGGGCTTGGCCACGCGGTCCAGTTGCGCGAACACGGCTTGCTTGACCGCCATGTCCTCGAACACGGCCTCGATGATGAGATCTGCGTCGTCCAGCGCCTCGTAGCGGGTCGAACCGGTGTAGCGCGCCATGCGGGCGTCGCGCTCGTCGGCGCTGATCCGGCCTTTTTCGACCAGCAGGTCGTAGACCTGCGCGACGCGACCGCGGCCGCGTTCCAGTGCGGCCTCGTCCTGCTCGACCATGGTCACGGGAAAGCCGGCGTCCAACGCCGACACGGCGATGCCCGCGCCCATGGTGCCGCCGCCGACAATGCCGATGCGTTCCAACCGCCGCGGCCGGGCGGGCTCTTGCCCCGGCATCTTGGCCGTGTCGCGCTCCGCGAAGAAGGCGTGCACCAGGCCCGCGCGCTGTGGGCTGTCCAGGCATTGCAGGAACAGGGCGCGTTCGGTGCGCAGGCCTTCCTCGAAAGGCTGCTCGGTGGCGGCGCGCACGGCCTCCACGATCTTGGCGGGCGAGTACAGCCCGCGGGTGGTCCGGGCCACGCGTTCGGCGGCGGCGTCGACCTGGGCCAGCGCGGCGGCGCGGTCTTCCAGCGCCCCGGCATCGCGGGTGCGACGCGGGCCGGCGCCCAGCACCAACAGTTGCCGGGTGTAGGCCAGGCCCGCGTCGAGCGGATCGGCTTCGTCGGACAACGCGTCCACCAGGCCCGCTTCCAGGGCCGATCCGGCGGTCAGGTGCTTGCCGCTCAGCATCAAGTCCAACGCCGCCTGCGCGCCCATCAGGCGCGGCGTGCGCTGGGTGCCGCCGGCGCCGGGCAAGAGGCCCAGGTTCACCTCGGGCAGGCCCAGCTTGGCGCCCGCCAGCGCGACGCGGTAGTGCGCAGCCAGAGCCACTTCCAGTCCGCCGCCCAGCGCCGCGCCATGCAGCGCGGCCACCACCGGTTTGGCGCTGGCCTCGATCTGGTTGCAGACCTCGGGCAGGATGGGCGGTTGCGGCGGCTTGCCGAATTCGCGGATGTCGGCGCCAGCGATGAAGTTCTTGCCCGCGCCCAGGAGCAGGATGGCGCGCACCTGAGGGTCGGCCTGGGCGTCGCGGATGGCCGCGGCCAGATCGGCGCGCACGGCGGCGCTCAGGGCATTGACGGGGGGATGGTCGATGGTGACGACGAGGATGTCGTCATAGCGGCGCGTGTTGGCTGCGCCGGTGCTTGCGCTGTCTGTCATGGACAGTGTCTCCGATGAGGTCTGCCGTGGCGGCGGCGCCAGGGGCGGCCGCCAGGACTCAGCCTGGTGGGCCAGGAACGGCCCGTCTTTTCTGGCCTCATTCTTTCGCAGTAAAGAAGTCTTGACAATGGCATCGATAATTGACATTGAAGTCAAAAAAATTTGACAATTGGCGGGTGCATCACCCTGGCGAGGAGGCCCTGGATGGACACCAAATCCCTGACATTGCTGGTGGAAATACTGGACGCGGGCAATCTCAGCGAGGCCGCGCGCCGCCTGAAGATGACGCGCGCCAATGTCAGCTACCACCTGAATCAGCTGGAGCGCTCGGTGGGCATGCAGTTGGTGCGCCGCACCACCCGGCATGTGGAGCCCACGGAAATCGGACTGAAGCTGTATCAGCATGGCCGCAGCATCCAGGACGAACTCGCGGCGGCGCGCGAATCCGTGGAGACCCTGGGCAAGACGCCGCAGGGCAAGGTCAGGCTGAGCGTGCCCAGCGGCTACGGACAGTTCGTGATGACGCCCTGGCTGCTGGAGTTCAAGCGGGCCTATCCGGACATCGTGCTGGACGTGCTGTTCGAGAATAGTGTGGACGATCTGCTGCGCGACGAGGTCGACATCGCGATACGCATCATGTCCGAACCGCCGCAGAACCTGGTGGCGCGCGAGCTGGGCCAGGTCCGCTACGTGGCCTGCGCGTCCCGGGCCTATGCCGCCGCCCGCGGCCTGCCGCAGCATCCGGAAGAGCTGGCGCGCACGCCCACCATCAGCGCCGCGGTCATCGGACGGCCCTTGCGGCTTTCCGCCTACTACGGCGGCCAGCCGCGGCAGCACGTGATACTGGAGCCGACCGTGATCTCGCGTAACTACGCTTTCCTGCGCGATGCGACCCTGGCGGGGTTGGGCGTGGGCGTGGTGCCGGACTACGTGGTCCATGACGACATTGCGCGCGGCGATCTGGTGGCCGCGCTGCCGCAATGGCGGCTGAGCATTTTCGGACGCGGCATGTACATGCTGTACATGCCCAACCGGCACCATCCGCGGGCGATCTCGATGATCATCGAATTCATCCTGGAACGGGCCCAGGCCGCGCACGAAGGCAGACCGGGACTGCTGGGCGCGGCGGGTTGAGGCCCGCTTCGTCGCGGTGTGAACAGGCCCCGGGGCTTGCGGCTTTCCTGACTGGGCGTTCAGCTTGGCGGGAATAAAATCCGTGTTTCTTTCGGCGTATGGCCTGCACGAGGCCTGCAAACGGCCGCAGGGCCGCGCCCATTTTTCCCAGGCCCGTCCATGTCCTCCTCCGACATCCAATTGCTTCTTACCGCGCTGGCCAGCGTGCTGGTGCTGGTTGCGCTGATCGTCTCGCGCATCCGCATGCATCCGTTGCTGGCGCTGCTGATCGTCTCCATCGGCGTGGGGTTTGCCACCGGGATGGAGCCCGTGGCCATCGTCAAGAACCTGAGCAATGGCGCCGGCAAGACCTTGGGCGCGGTGGGAGTGGTGATCGCGCTGGGCGCGATGCTGGGCAAGATCCTGGCGGATTCGGGCACGACCGAACGCCTGGCCAACGCCATCCTGCGCCACACCTCGGCCCGCATGATTCCCTGGGCCATGACCCTGGTGGCCTTCGTCATCGGCATTCCGATGTTCTTCGAGGTGGGGCTGGTGGTGATGCTGCCGCTGATCTTCAGCGTGGCCCGCAAACTGGAAAGCCAGGAGCGCTTCAAGGGATCGGCCTATGTATATGTTGGCGTGCCGGTGATAGCGGCCCTGGCGGCGATGCATGGCATGGTGCCGCCGCATCCCGGCCCGCTGACGGCCATCGCCACGCTCAAGACCACGGTGGGGCCGACCATGATCTATGGCTTCATCGCGGCGCTGCCGGCCATGGTGTTCGGCGGTCCCTTGTATGGCGCCTTCATTGCGCCACGGATGACGACGCGCCCGGACGAGGCGCTGCTCGAACAGTTCACCACGGCCCGCCAGGAAACCGCCGGCCGCGGCGCGCCCAGCGTGGGCCTGGGTGTATTGGCGGCCTTGCTGCCCGCCTTGCTGATGCTGGTGCACGCGGGCGCCGAGATGCTGCTGCCCAAGGATTCCGGCGCCATGCACGTGGCGGCTTTCCTGGGAGACCCGCTGGTCGCGATGCTGCTGGGCGTGCTGTTCGCCGCCGTCACCCTGGTGCTGATGCGGGGCGGCGACGCGGAAAAGCTGCGCGATGGCTTGGGCAAGAGCCTCAAGCCGATCGCCGGCATCATGCTGATCATCGCGGGCGGCGGGGCGTTCCAGCAGGTGCTCACCAGTGCCCACGTGGGCGATGCCATCGTGCACCTGACCCATCAGTTCTCGCTGCCGCCGCTGGTGCTGGGCTGGCTGATCGCCATGCTGCTGTCGGTGTCCACGGGTTCGGCGACGGTCGGCATCGTGGGCGCGGCCGGCCTGCTGGCGCCGCTGGCGGGCGCCGATCCCAGCCTGAACCTGCCGCTGCTGGCGCTGGCCATCGGCTGCGGTTCGCTGTTCTTCAATTACGCCAATCACGCGGGCTTCTGGATGGTGAAGGAGTCCTTCGGCATGACCATGGGCGAAGCGACCAAGACGATTTCGGTGGTGCAGTCCATCGTGTCGGTGGTGGGGTTGGTCATGGTCCTGCTGTTCAACCTGTTGCCGCCTCTGGGCTGACGTCCGGGGGCTGCGGGGGCCGCTACGTTATGCTGGGTCTGTCCAAGCCGGAGACCCCATGACAGAGACGCCCCGTTCCGCCGCCACGCATTCCGCGCTGGCTTCCGAGGCGCGCCGCACGCAGTTGCGGCGCATGAAGATCGCCGCATTGGCCTTGCTGGTGGCGATGGTCTGCGGCTTCATCACCAGCCACGTGATGGGCGGGCAGGGGGCCTGGGCCTGGGTGCGGGCATTCTGCGAAGCGGCCACGGTGGGCGCGCTGGCTGACTGGTTCGCGGTGGTGGCGCTGTTCCGCCGCCCGATGGGCTTGCCTATTCCCCACACCGCCATCATTCCCAGCAATAAGGACCGCATCGGCGACAACCTGGCGGTGTTCGTGCGCGACCATTTCCTGGATCCGGACACGCTGATGGAGAAGCTGCGGGTGTTCGATCCGGCCGCGCGCCTGAGCCGCTGGCTGGGGCGTCCGCGGCAGGCGCGCGCTTTGAGCGAGGGGGCGCGCAATGTGGCCTTGCAGACCTTGGACCTGTTGGATGACCGGGCGGTGCGCGGGGTGATCCAGGAGTTCGTGGTGAAGAATCTGCGGCGCTGGGATGCGGCGGATACGGCGGGCGAGGTGCTGGGTTTGCTGACGCGCGACGGGCGCCATCAGGAGCTGCTGGATGCGGCGCTGGAGCGGCTGGGCGGGTACCTGGGCGATGAAGACGTGAAGGCGCGGGCTTCGAATCTGCTGGTGAAGTTCGCCAAGAAGGAGTGGCCGCGCATCATTGCGGCGGTGGACGTGGTCAAGTCGGTGGACGGGATTGCGGACAATCTGGCGGACCGGCTGGCGCGGGCGCTGGTGGAGGAGTTGCGGGACGTGCTGTCCGAGCCGGGGCATCCGGTGCGGCGGGACTATGAGGCCTGGGTGCAGGATTACATCCGGCGGTTGAAGGATGATCCGGCCTTGGCGGCGCAGGTGGAGGCGCTGAAGCAGCGGGCGATCGATCATCCGAAGGTGCAGGAGTATGTGCAGGGACTTTGGGACGATATCCATGCTGCGCTGCGGAGGGATCTGTCGTCCGAGGATTCGGCACTGGCGCGGCATCTGGAGAGCGCTTTGCTGGCCTTGGGGCGCAAGCTGGGGGAGGATCCGGGATTGCGGGAGGCGATCAACAATCACGTGCTGGGCGGGGCGCGGCGCTTGACGGGGCGCTTGCGCAGCGGGGTTACGGAGCATATTTCGCGCACGGTGAAGAATTGGGACGAGCGGCATCTGGTGGATGAGCTTGAACTTAGCGTGGGGCGGGATCTTCAGTACATACGGTTCAATGGCACGCTGGTGGGTGGGCTGATAGGCGTGGCGCTGCATGCGGTGGTGTTGCTGGTTCGGGGGTGATGCGGGTGCTGTGTGGGATTTCTGCCGAGCTGTTTCCAGTGCTTCGTAGGCCGCCCGTCGGCGCGGGCGCCTGGGTGACGAGCGCCCACGATTGCGGTCCGGAGCGTTCGCTCCGGACTGCCCCGTCGTCATCTTCGTCCAGGCCTTCGGCCTTTCCTTCAGATTCCCTCGGGCGCATCGAGGTTGCTCGCCACCCAGGCGCCCGCGCCGACGGGCTACGTGCGTCTTGGTATTTGGCGCTGCTGCACCCGTGTTTGGTTTCGAGTCTTGCGA